>JAVFAQ010000177.1:0-6731 GCA_034002325.1 Flavobacteriales bacterium
GGAGCTCAGGTAGTAGCCGGCCTCGGCGGTGCCGTCGTCGTAACTGAAGTAGTTGCTCAACTCCTGCACGAAGGTGAGCGTGTCGATGTACTTGTTGTTGTCCGGCGTGGCATTGGTGATCATCTTGGTGCGCCACCAGGCCACGTGCTCGGAGAGGTCGGGATCGTACGCGAAATTGTACGGCACGGCGTTCACCGGCAGGTTCGCCGGGAAGATGGAATTGGCGTTGCCGCTGGTGTTGGTGAACTCCCCGAAGGGGATGTCCAGCGTCACCGGGCCGTCCACCAGCCCCACTTCCATGCGCCAGGAGATGAACCGGTCCTCATCGGCCAGGTTGCGCTGCGGCGCGGAGACGAAGTGCGCCATGTACGAATGGGGGGCGAGGGCGAACTTCTTGAAGGGCACCGAGGTGTACGTGTGCAGCAGGGTGGGTTCGGGCATCATCCAGGCCACATCGACGATCTCACGGTCGTCGTACGTGCGGTCGGCGGCCAGGCGCACATAGTCCAGGTGCCAGTGGTCGAAGGCGCCGCTGAGGGTGGCGTAGTTCTTGAACCGCATGCGGAAGCCGTTGTGCAGGTACTTGAACTCCTTGATGGGGACCATGACCTGCTGGAAGGGCGCGAGCGGCCCGTGTGGCACGCCCCACACGCGGGTCCAGCTGTCCTCGATGGGCGAGTAGAACTCCAGCACCAGGCTGTCCTGCGGCTGGCTTTGGTCGTCGCCGCTGAGGCCCTGGGGTTGGAAGAAGAAGCTGAGGTAGATGGAATCGGCGGCGGAGTACTGCAGGTCGATGGGCACCGAGGTGAGGTGGTCCGCCACGCCGTGGGCGTTGAAGTTGGTGAAATCGTAGGGCATGCCGGTGCGCGCGAGGCCATCGAAGGTGGCCACGCCCAGGGTGGGCGGCTCCACCGCAAAGCTGTTGTTCACGTACACGTCGTCATCCTCCCAAAGCACCCAAGGCACGGGGGTGCCGTTGTGGTCGTACGTGGCGGTGAGCGGCTGCACCACATAGACCAGCATGGAGTCCTGCACCAGCTGGGGCGCGGGCAGGAAGATGGTGTCCGGCGGGGGCACGGCCACGGAGTCGATGATGTTGTACGGGGGCCACGCGGTGACGACGGTCTCCACGGGCGGGTAGGTGGTGACATCGCGCAGCAGCACCTCCACGGCGGTCAGCTCCACCTGGTCCATGATCAGCGTGTCCGGGTCGGTGGTGTCGAAGACGTACCGGTAGGTGGGGGCGGTGGAGAAGGCCATGCCCGGCGTGGAGATGCCGTCCACCTCCAGCCGGTAGATGGTCTGGTCCAGGCTCACCCCGGGGTCGTCCGGGCCGGCGTTGCGCTTGCGGGTGCGGTCCACCGAGAAATCGTCCATGATGGGCAGGGTCTGGACGATGTTCTGGTAGATGAAGTGCGTGTGGCCGCTCGCCTTGGCCATGGCGGCGACGGCCTCGGGCACGGGGCGCATGTCCAATGGCCGCATCCCTTCACCGGACTGCGCGCCGGCAAGCCCGGCCATGCACAGGGACCAGAGTGCGCTAAGGCATATCCTCATGGGCATCTTCGCTGGGTTCTTCATGCCCGGTGCGGTCGGAGAAGCTGCGTTCGTCCGGGCCGAAACGGGCGGTGTCGGTGGTCAGCCAAATATCGACCGGGCTGCCCAGGGCCGACCGCCCCCCACCGGGCGCGGGGGCCTGCCGGTACACCCGGGCCAACGTGGAATCGGCAGCGGTATTGCAGCCGTCGCAGCTGACCACGATGCCGATGTTCAGCGAGGCCATGTTCAGCACGGTCATCACTTCGGCGTGGGCCAGCCCGATGAGGTCCGGCACGGGGACATGCCCGCCCTGGGCACCGCTGCCCAGCACCAGGGTGATCGCCTCGCCATGCCTGATCCGCGCCTCGGGCGCGATCGGCTCGCCTTGGTAAAGCTGGGCCACCACGCAATCCAGGCAGGGGTCGGGGCGGTATTCGATGCTCTTCACCCGCAGGCCCAGGATCTCCAGCACCGACAGCGCCTGCCGCTTGGAGAGGTCCACCAGCCGGGGCATGTCCAGCATCTTGGGCTCCCGGGCGTTCATCACCAAGTACACCTTGCGGCCGGGCTTCACCTCCGCGCCGGCCGCCGGGTCCTGCTCCACCACGGCCCCGCGGGGCACATCGGGCACATGCACCGAATCGATCACCAGCGCTTGGAGCCGGCGGTCATGCAGCATGGCCGAGGCCTCCTCCAGGGTGAGGCCGTGCAGCACGGGCACGCGCATGGACACCCCGTGCAGGGTGTACGCCCGCAGCCACAGCCAGCCCCCCAGCACCAGCAGCGCGGCCAGCAGCACCGGCAGGAGGATCTTCAGTACACGGGTCATTCGGTGTGCGGCAACGGCGGGCCGCCATGGGCGGGGCGCTAAGATAGACGGGGTGCGCATGCCGGGCTTCCCACAGGGGGCCGTTCACAGATCGGTGCGGCCGGCCATCGCCCCTTCCATCGGCCCGGCCCACCTTCGTGGCCATGTCGCTCCCCCTCATCGCCATCCTGCGCGGCGGCTACACCGGCGAGTCGGTGATCAGCATGCAGAGCGCCCGCACCATGATGGAGGCCGTGGACCCGCACCGGTACGAGGCGGTGTACGTGACGGTGGAGCGGGCCGGGTGGACCTGCGAGCGGGCCGATGGCACCGTGCTTCCGTTCGATCGCGGCCTGTTCACCGCCGACCGCGGCCAGGGGCATGAACGGTTCGCCGCCGCCCTGATCGCCATCCACGGCACCCCCGGCGAGGACGGCAAATTGCAAGGCTACCTGGACATGCTGGAGGTGCCCTACCAGACCGGCGGGGTGCTGTGCATGGCGCTCACCATGAGCAAGTACGCCACCACCGGCCTGCTGCGGCAGATGGGCTTCCCGGTGGCCCCGGCGCTGCTGCTCCATGGTCGCGACGACCGCACCGCGCAACAGGTGGTCGACACCGTGGGCCTGCCCTGCTTCGTGAAGCCCGATGGAAGCGGCAGCAGCCTGGGCATCAGCAAGGTGATGACCATGGACGAACTGGGGCCCGCGCTGGAGCTGGCCTTTGCCGAAGGGCCCGCGGTGATGTGCGAGGCCCTGGTACAAGGCCGTGAGCTCACCTGCGGCGTGGTCCGCCTCCGCAACGAAGTGATCGCCCTGCCCTTGTGCGAGGTGCGCACCCCGCGCGCCTTCTTCGACTACCACGCCAAGTACCACGACCCCGCCACCGAGGAGCTGGTGCCCGCACCGGTGCCCGATGCCCTCGCCCGGGTGGTGCAGGAGCGGTCACGTGCCATCTACACCGCCCTGGGCTGCAACGGCATGGTGCGGGTGGACCACTTCTGGAAGGACCCGGGAAGCGGCGGGCACGAAGTGGTGACGATCGAGGTGAACACCACGCCCGGCTTCAGTGCGGCCAGCATCTTCCCCAAGATGCTGCACGCGGCCGGCATCGGTACGGCGGCCCTGGTGAACGGGCTGGTGGACCAGATGCTTCAACCCTGACCACCGGCCAGGTGCCTGACCAGTTGCCGCATGGCACGGCCGCGGTGGCTGATGGCATTCTTCCGCGCCGCGTCCAGCTCAGCGAAGGTGAGGTCGCTCCCCTCCGGCAGGAACACGGGGTCGTACCCGAAGCCACCGGTGCCGCGGGGCGCATCGATGATGGTGCCGTTCACCACGCCATCGAAGACATGCTCCCCATCATGGCCCACCAAGGCGATCACGGTACGGAACCGGGCGGTGCGGTCATGGCGTCCGTGCAACGCGCGCAGGAGCTTGGCCATATTGGCCGCCGGGTCCTTGGCCTCGCCGGCGTAGCGCGCGGAGCACACGCCGGGCGCACCGTCCAGGGCGTCCACTTCCAGGCCGGTATCATCCGCTATGCACGGCAGGCCCGTACGCTCATGGGCGAAGCGGGCCTTCTGCAGCGCGTTGGCCTCCAACGTATCGCCCGTCTCGGGCAGGTCGTCGGGCAGGCCCGCTTCCGCCAGGGTCGACAATTCGATCGCCGTGGGCAGCAGTTGCCGCAGTTCGCGCGCCTTGCCGGGGTTGCCCGTGCAGAGGAGGTAGCGTCGGCTCATGCCCCCAGGCGGTCGTAGGTGATCAACGCCGCCTCCCCGAACACGGGCGCATGCCGCAGGGCCTCATGCTCGGCCGCGCAGCGTTGCAGGAAGGGCGTGCGGCGCGCCATCGACGGGCCGTACATGGCGTGCAGGTCATCGCCCAGGATGTACGGATGCACCATCACCTCCACCACGGCGCCCGGCGATGTGCCCGCGAGCAATCCGTGGTAGGTGGCCGCATCATACGGGCCGGCATGGTCCAGGTCATGGATGCTCACCAGCTCATCGTTCGTGGGCACCTGCTTCCGGCCGTGCGCGCGGCGCGCGAGGCGGCGGTTGAGCCATTGCTTCATCCGCTTGCGCCACCTTCCCCCGTCCCGGGGGGCGGCATCCGGCGGCGGGCCCACGATGCGCATGGCCAGCCCTTCCCGGCGCAGCACGGGCATGAGCGCGTCCTGCACCACCGGGGCCATGTGCATGTGCTGGTGACCGTCGATGTGCGCGGGGATCACCCCCAGTGCGCGCATGGCCGCCAACTGCGCCTCGAACTCGTTGCGTATGTCGGCCGGCCGCACCCGGCGCAGCAGCACGGCGCGGGCCAGTGCGCCCCGGGCCATGAACCGGCCCCCGACGTCCGTGAGGCTGGAAGGCCCCCCGAGCGATCGTCCTTCGGTGATGTTGAAATGCAGGCCCACGGCCAGCCCGGGATGCTCGGCCAGCCGGCGCACGGCGTCCGTTGTACCGGGCATGTTCACCATGAGGGTGGCCGAGGACAGGTTGCCGGCCCGGAACACATCGAAGATCGCCGTGTTCACCGACGGGCACAGGCCGAGGTCATCGGCATTGACAATGATGCGGCGGTGCATGGGCCGGGAAAAGTACGGCCCCTGGGCCTGCGGTGCGCTGCGCTCAACGCACCACGGTCAGGTGGCCCGCCACCTCCCGCTGGTGGTCCACGCTGATGGTGCGGTACTTCAGCACGAACACGTACACACCGTCGCTCACCGGCTTCCCGTCGCTGGTACCGTCCCAACGCACGGTGGCGTCGGTGCTCTGGAACACGGGCCGCCCCCAGCGGTCGTACACCGTGAGCTCGAACTCGGCGATGTCCGGGATGTTGTACACCATGCCCCACTCGTCATTGTGGCCGTCGCCATCGGGGGTGAAGGCATTGGGGAAGTAGGTGAAGATGATGTCGTCGATCGTCACAACGTGGCAAATGGTGTCGGTGCAGCCATTGTCGTTCCACGCGGTGAGGCACACATCGTACTGGCCGGGCAGGTCGTCGCTGAAGGTGAACGCGGCGGTAGGGCCGGTGGCGGTGCCCAGTCCGGCGAAGTCCCACAGGAACGAGGTGGCTTGGAACGAGGTGCTGGTGAAGTAGATCGTGGGGTTGTCGATGTTGGTGGGCACGGGGGAGTGGATGAACTCGGCGACCACCGGCGGCGGGTCGTTCACCGCGATGTATCCCAGGCCGATGCAGCCGTCGGCGTTCTGCACGGCCAGGTCGTAATTGCCGGAGCACAGGCCGCCCAGGGTGGGCGATGTGATGTAGCTGAGGCCGCCATCGAAGCTGTACAGCACGGCCGCCTCGTCGTGGATGGTGATGCTGCCGTTGCAATCGCCGTGGCACCAGGGGGCCACATGGGTGGCGACCTCCACTTGGAGCAGCGGCGGTTGGGCGATGGTGACGGTGCTGTCGATCGCGCAGCCGTTGGCATCGGTCACGGCGAACTGGTAGGGCCCGGCGCACAGGCTGTCGGCCAGCAGCCCGACGGTGCCGTTGCTCCAGGTCATGCTGATGGGCTCGAGGCCGCCGATCACCGTGGCCTGCGCGGCGCCGTCACAGGCCAGGTAGCAGATGGCATCGGTGGTGGCGAACAAGAGCTCCAGGGGCTGGGAGAACACCACCGTCACGCTGTCGATCAGGTAGCAGACGCCGTCGTCCTCGATCCAGTGGAAGGTGGCCGGCCCGCTGGCCGGTGCGGTGACCAGGGTCTCGGGCTGGCCGGGATCGGAGAACACGTAGCCCGGCGGGCCGGACCACACGCCCACGCCGGTATTGCCCGGGGTGGCGCTCAGGGCATGCACCAGTTCACAGATCACGGCATCGGGGCCGGCATCGGCGATGCCGCAGCAGTCGGGGTGCTCCTCGGGCAGCACGGTGATCGTCACTTGGGCGGTGCCCACGCAGCCGGCCGCATTGGTCACGGTGTAGGTGTACACGCCGGCCGGGTCCGTGGAGGGATCGAAGGTGGAGGAGACCATGTTGCCGCCGAGGGTCCACGTACCGCCGGGCTGGGGCGTGCCGGCCAGTGCATAGATCAGCTCGAACGGCGGCTCGGTGCTGCAGATCGGGTAGTCATTGTCCTGCCCGGGGTCCAGGTTGGGATCGATCATCACCGTGACGCTGTCGGTGGACGTGCATCCGGGCTGGCCGGCCACATGGGCCGTCACGTGGTACATGGTGGTGGTGGTAACCGTGGCCGTGGGGTCGGCGATGTCCGTGGCGGACAGCCCCCCTGCCGGCGACCATGCCCAGACCATGCCGCCCACGGCGCCGCAGGTGCCGGTGCCGCTCCAGACCAGGCCGGTGGGCGGGTTGGGGCCGGCGGAATGCACCACGTTGTCCTGGTCGTCGAGCAACTGGTAGGAGTTCTC
>JAVFAQ010000178.1:0-6720 GCA_034002325.1 Flavobacteriales bacterium
AAACGACTGAGATACTCAAGCGTTGCCAGTACACCTTGACACCTGGTTTCATCATAGTACTGGGCCAACTGATTAGTAACCATTGCGCGTACGTCTTCAACAACTGGATGTAGGTCGCTTGCCTTTGACAGCTCGTGATAGACAAAGGGCACCACCTTAAATTCACATCCATTCTTGGCTTTCCATTCACTGAGATAACCAACTTGCATAGGTATTTGGTCAGGCTGAAGAAACAAAACCTCTTGAAAGCATGTGGCAGGGTTCGCCGAAGTGTACATTACTGGATGCCTCTTGATGCTACATCGGTCAAATGGTGCGAATTCTGGAGGCGGCGGTCCAAAACGATGTTGACTGAAATCCTCCAAAGGTTCTTTCGGAAAACGAAGTCGATAGAAGCGTTGATCTCCAAGTGGGACAGGACGACTGATTAGCAACATGAAGGTTCGTTCCAAGATGCCCAATTCTTGACGTATCGAACGCAAAAATTCTTCCGGGCTGTCCGTTTCCCTGCACTCATTGAATTTGCTGGCATCCAAGAACTTGGCAATTGCTTGTTTTACCTCGCCAAGATCAGGAAGCGGTGGTATGAATAGGTGTTGGCTCATCTGTAGTTTCAAATTTACAACTTGGCGGTGTCCCCCGTCTGGCCGTAGCGTATGCGGCAGGGTCTGAGCGTAGCCTGCGGTTACGCTCGACAAGAACAGGAACACGGTAGCCATACCTGCGGCTACCCCTTGCGCTTACCGAACCGTTCTTGAACTGTCGTTGGGCGCCCTGTCCGCTGCTCGCGTGGTTCTACACTCCCGCAGGGCCTGCCGAGGAACGAGGCGACCCTGCGGCATCCCGGACCACCGGCAGGGTCCACCTCAGACCGACCAGTCCCTTTTGGACGTCGAACAGACCTGCTCGACCAATTCACGCGGCGGTTCGGCCTCATGCTCGGCTTCGTATCCGCCGGGTCCGTACTCATCCAATAGTTGATCGAACGCCATGCGCACCGCATCGCGGAGGGTATGTCCGTCCACCACCAAAGCCAACCGTAGTGGTGCCTCCAGTTCCGAACGGGTGATCGTTCCGGCCCTGATGGATGTCCCTTCTCCGTTCCGATAGAACCAACCGTCCTCCAGTTGCAATTCGGCATCCTCGCGGATCAGCATCTGATAGGTATCGGTCCAGCCGCTAAGGGCTTGCATGTCCATGGAACAATGCGTGAAGTCCTCCCGGAAATGGACGTAGCGTGTATGTAGCACCTGGGTGAATGTGCTGCGCACTTCGTCTTCGGTGTCATCCTGGTCCACCCATGCATAGGGGTTCTCATCGTCGTAGTAGCGGGTGGTGGCCATGGTGGCCACGTTCACCACCGGCAGCTTCTCTTCCACCGAGTGGATGATGTTGCGGATGGCTTGAAGAAAGCGCACCAGGCTCCGGTGGGCCTCGGCGCCTCTTCCGAAGGTGAGGACGGCAGCGGAGTCGCCCGCCGCGACGCGCAGTGTCATGGTACGATCCTCCGTGAAAAGGAAACGCATGCGCAATCCGCGACGTTCCGCCCATTGGTGCTCGAACACGTCGAAGATGCTCAATTGCCGCTGGGGTCCGTCCGCATAGAGCCTTCGGATGTGCGGAGCCGAAACCAGGCTTGAGAACTTCACCATGGCCTCCATGCGCACGGTGGCATGGTCGGTACCGGGCACCGGATCGTGGGCCATGGTGAATTCACTGCTGTATCCAAGGAGCCCTTCCAGGTTGTATTTGATCACTCTTCGCCAATCGGTCGTTCCGGGGTACAGGGGTCCCGGGCCTTTCAAGCGATCGGTGTACTCCACGATGGCCTCGGCTTTCACGCGGGAAGTCTTCCATTCCATGCGGAAGGTGTAGCCCTCATCGGTCTCAGTGATGGTGTAGGTGATCGGTCCGGGCGTGCATGTGTAGGACATCACGCCCATGGCGTGGCCCAGGAAGTCCGTGAGTGGCCATTGATGCGCCTCCTTCGCCTTGAGGTGATGCACGGCAACCGTCATGCTGTTGATCTCGCCATGCACGCGCCAGCTGACATCGTTGTAGGTGTATGTGTTCATGGTGCGGCCGTTCACGGATCAACGGGAATGGTTGATGCGAATAACGTGAAATACCTGATATACGCGGACTCTTCCGCAGGAGCCCCTGCACGCCAAGGCGAACGCCAGGGTCCGCCATCCAGCGGAAGCCTGCCGGGGCCGCCCAGCACACATTGATGCCTCACGGGGATCGCTTCCTTCTGGCCAAACGCTTCATGCCGGGGCTGCCCAGCAGGGAACGCATCTGGGTGATGGCGATGGCGTTGAGCTGCACCAAGCGCTCCTGTTGCGACAGCCCTTGGTGGATCATCACGGCGTTGATGCTTTCGAGGTTGGAGAGCACCACGAGCTGCTCCAAGGTCGCATGATCGCGGACGTTGCCTTCGCTGCCGGGGTTGGCGTTGCGCCATTCAGCGGCCGTGATGCCGAAAAGGGCCACGTTCAGGAGGTCGGCTTCGCTGGCGTAGATGATGCTGGTGCGCGCCTTTGTGAGCGTGGGTGGCACAAGGTGTTCCTTGATGGCGTCCGTGTGGATGCGGTAGTTCACTTTCGCCAAGGTGCGTTGGACGTTCCACTCCAAGGACCGGGCGCTGGCCTCTGCATCCTTCAGCCGTTGGAATTCGGTGATGAGGTACAGCTTGAACTCCGGGCTGAGCCATGACCCGAACTCGAAGGCGATGTCCTTGTGCGCAAAGCTGCCCCCGTAGCGCCCCGCTCTGGCCTCCAGCCCGATGGCTCCCGTGGCCTCCGCCCATTTCTTGACACTGAGGAAGAAGCTGTTGCGACCGGCCTCCTTCCTAATTCCCTCGAATTCGAGGGAATTGAAACCGGGGTTGTTGACCTTCTCCCAAGCACCGAGGAAAAGCACGGTGTCCTTGTTCTTGAGCCATTGCTCGATGAGCGCGCCGCCCCCATCGAAGCCCTTGACCATATCAGTGAGCGAGATGTAGTCCTGCTCGTGCCGGGTGGTCACGGCCACCTCGGTGCCCTTCACGGTGATGGTGCGCCCCTTCATGGTGTGCCACCGTGACGGATATGCCGTCGATCGGTGGATGCCCAACATACGGAGCAGCGGGGATGGGGCCAACAAGCCTGAACCTGTGCAGGCTCTTCCGCAAGAGCCCCGGCACGCCAAGGCGAACGGCGGGGTCCACTTCGTGAGACCGTGCCGGGGTCCGGATCATCGAAGGGGGCTCTGAGGGAACTGTACCGTATTTTTGGGCAACTCCCTGTCATGGCCAAACGCAAGACCCCTCCGGCATCCGTGGCGGCCGAGCCCCAGGCCGCTTATGGCGTCAACAGCCCTGTGTTGCATGTGGCATTGGGCGTGGAGGATGCCGTGGGCGGCTTCCTGCGGCCCTTGATCCAGCGCAAGCACCGCACGCGCGGCAAGTCGCCGACATGGGCCACGGTAGCGGAGATGATCGGCACCTACACCGACAGGAACGACCTGATACTGGGCTTCATCAGCTCGTTGGATGATGAGGAGCTGCGCACCTTGTTCAATATGGCCAACCGTCACCTGAAAGACTGGGAAGGCATCGAGCAAGACCTGGGCGATCCGGCCGTGCGGCGTTCCGTGGAAGCCCACCGGGAGAGCGTGCGCCGCATCAAGGTGAAGGCCCGGAGCCTGCTGGAGCGCGACATGCGCGGGGCGATCGCGCAAGCCACAGCCGACCGGGCCAGGACCGGTCGTTGATCCCGCGCACATGCCTACCATCGCCCAGCGACAGATCGTTACCGTGCGCTATCCGGTCTCGGCGCACCCGCACCCGGCGGTGGTGCTGAGCGTGGAGGAGGGCAATGACGACTGGGTGGTGTGCGTGATGATCTCCAGCGTGGACTGGAACGACGAGTTTTCCTTCCCGCTGGCGGCGGACATGATCGAACCGCCCATGTCGAAGCGGAGCGAAGTGCGGCTGCACCTCGTGGGCGGTTTTCCGCCGGAGAGCGTGATCCCCGACCGGCAACGCATGCGGCCCGCCGCGTTCAAACGGCTGCTCAAGGAGGTGAACAGGGCCGTGTTCGGCGTGGAGCAATAGCGATAGGCTTGCACCTCCCAGGGCTTCCGAAAGCGACCCTGCACGCCAAGGCGAACGGCGGGGTCCACTTCGTGAATGCCTGCCGGGGTCGCAGCGCCCAGCAGCGGCACCCAGGCGGCGCTTCCGGCGGACACGGTGGCGGACACCGTGTCCATGCCGTCCATCGTGTCCATTCGCGCCTGGCCCACCGACCTGCCCGCCAAAGCCGCCGCCTTCGCCGAAGTGCTCGGCGAGCGAAGGTCCGCGGCCGGTGCCGCGATCGGCCCGCGCCGCTACCTTTGGCCCATGGACTGGCGCGACCGCATCGCATCCGACAAGGACGTTCTGCTCGGCAAGCCCGTGATCAAGGGCACACGCATCTCCGTGGAACTCGTTCTTGAACTGCTCGCCGAAGGCTGGAGCGAGAAGCAGGTGCTTGAGAGCTACCCGCACATCACGCGGGCGGACATCCAGGCCGTGTTCGCATACCTGCGCGACGGCATGCGGCACGACCTCTACCTGCCGCTGCGCCGCTCCGCCTGATGCGCTTCCTCGCCAACGAGAACTTCCCCGAACCCAGTATCGCCATCCTTCGGGCGGCGGGCCACGATGTGTCGAGCATACGCACGGAACACCAAGGGGAGAAAGATCCCTTTGTGATCGCGAAGGCGCAGCAGGCCCAACGGACCATCCTCACCTTCGACAAGGACTACGGGGAGATCATTTTCAAGAATGGCGTGGTCGATCCGCCCGCCGTGGTATTCTTCCGTTACCGGGGCAAGGATCCCACGGCCGCCGCGCACATGCTCCTGGACCTGCTGGCCAAGGATGTGGCGGTGGAGAACACCTTCACGGTGCTGGAGAGCGACGGCCTTCGTCAGCGGAAGTACTGACCCCAAGGCTGGAGTTGCACAAGCTCTTCCGCAAGAGCCCCTGCACGCCAAGGCGAACGGCGGGGTCCACTTCGTGAATGCCTGCCTGGGTCGCAGCGCCCAGCGGCGGCACCCAGGCGGCGCTCCCGGTGGACACAGTGGACACGGTCGCGCTCACCGTGTCCACTGTGTCCACCCGAACATGGCCCACCGACCTGCCCGCCAAAGCCGCCGCCCTTGCTGAAGTGCTGGAAGAACTCGAAGCCCTGAGCACCGTGGAAGAGATCGCCGCGCAGTTCGCAGGCAAGCCCACCAAGAAGCGCCTGGCCGAAATGGAACAACTGCTGCACACCCTGGCGGCGGTGGGGAGGGCGAGGGCGTGGAACGGGAAGTGAGCACAAGGTCCCACAGGCTTCCAGCCTGTGCAGCCTGTGCAGCGTGACAGGCTTCCAGCCTGTGGGACCTTGTGCGTTCGATCCGTGCGATCGATGGACACACATCCCCCGCGCCCGACCTTTGCCCCCTGCGCACGATGAGCACGGCGGTGGAAAGCGATGCCCCCAAGCCCCTGCCCGGGGAGGATGCCCCGCAGGGCCGGCGGGTGTACTCCCTCTCGCAGGTGAGCGCGGCCATCCAGCGGCAGATCACCGCAGCGGCCGGCGAGCGCATCTTCTGGATCAAGGCCGAGATCGCCCACATCCGCATCGACCGGCACGCCTACATGGAGCTGGCCGAGCACCGCAACGGGGTGAAGGTGGCCGTGCTGCGCGGCACGATCTGGCACCGCACCCTGGAACACATCCGCGGCACCCTCGGCACGGACGCGCCCCACATCCTGAAACACGGGGTGGAGATCCTGTTCGCGGCCCGCGTGGCATACCATCCGGTGTACGGGCTGAGCCTGCACATCGAGGACATCGACCCCGCGTTCCACATCGGTGAGCTGGAGCGGCGCAAGAAGGCCACGATCGCCCAGCTGCGCCAGGAGGGGCTGTACGACCTGAACCGCTTCGTCCCCATGCCGATCGTGGTGCAGCGCGTGGCCCTGATCACCTCGCCCGGCTCGGCGGCGCACACGGACTTCATGAAGCACCTGGCCGAGAACGAGCACGGCTACCGCTTCCACGTGCATCTGTACCCTGCGGTGGTGCAAGGCGATGGCGCGCCGGGGCACCTGCGCGCGGCCTTCGCCCGGATCGACACCGCGCAGTACGATGCGGTGGCCATCATCCGCGGCGGCGGCTCCAAGCTGGACCTGGAGCCCTTCAACGACCTGGAGCTGGCGCGCCTGGTGGCCAACTGCCCCGTGCCGGTGCTCACGGGCATCGGGCACGACATGGACATCAGCGTGCTGGACCTGATCGCCCGCAGCCACCACAAGACGCCCACCGCCGTGGCGGACCACTTGGTGGACATGTTCGTGCTCTACGAATCGCGCATGAATTCCTTCATGGTGGGGGTCCACAACGCAATGCTCGGCACCTTCGCCGGGCACAAGGAGCGCCTCAGCGCGATCATGGAGATCATGAAGGCGCGGCCGGTATCGCACTGCCAGACCCTGCGCGGGCGGCTGCACACGGCCACCACGATCATCACCGGCCGCGTGATGCAGGACCTGCGGGCCGCGCAACGCACGATCGACGCCCACGGCAACGCCCTGCGCACGGTGCCGGCCCGGCGGCTCGCCACGGTGGAAGCGGCCCGCGTGCAAGAGCTGGCGGACCGCCTGCGGATGGTGGTGGGCCAACGGATGGAGCGGTGGACCGCGCGCAT
>JAVFAQ010000179.1:0-6608 GCA_034002325.1 Flavobacteriales bacterium
CGCCACGGCACTTCCGGCAAGTGCGCGGACGATGCCGGCCTCGTGCGCTAGCCCAGCGCGGTGTTCAGCAGCCAGGCCAGGCGCAGGCCCGCCTTCTGCAACTGGGCGGCGACCACGGGCCATTGGGCATCGGCATATTCCTGCTCCAGGGTGTCGCCGGGCCGCATGGTGTAGATGGCGGGCCGCAGCGCCATGCACTCATGGGCCCAATCGGCCGGTGTGCCGCGCTGCCATTGGCGCCGCATGCGCTTGGGCACGTCCACCAGCTCGCGTACCAGCAGCGCCTCGTCCGGCTGCTTCGCCTTGATCAGCTCCTGGTCCCACACGTGGTGCAGGTTGGTGCCGCGCTTGTTCCAGCGCACCTGCAGGTCGTTGCCGCCCTTGTCCAGCCCGTTGCCCACATGCAGCGGCTGGTGCAGGTCGCCCACCAGGTGGACCAGGCAGCGCAGGGCGAACTCGCGGGTGGCGAAGGAGGCGGTGTCGCCGGCCAGGATGGCGGCCATGCGCCCGGTGGCCTCCACCACGTCGCCCTCGGGCTTATGGTCGATCTCCCCGTAGGTCGATCCGTCCGGGATGGTCACCCAGTGCCAGGTGTTGGTGAAGCGGTACCGGGGCTGGCGTCGGGCGACGTCCATCCAGGGTGCCACATCGGCCATGGACTCCTCGCCCAGTATGGCTTGCACGGCGGCGCGGGCCTTGGGGTCGAGATGGGCCTCGGCGATCCGGGCCACCACGCGATGGCCTGCGGCGCTCCATGCCTGGGCGGCGGCGCACAGCAGCAGGGCCGTGCCGGCGAGCAGCAGGCGGGGCGCGCGCATGGCCGGGGTCAGATGGCGGCGACCTTGTCGGCCTTGTAGGCGCCGGCCTCCAACTTGGTGCGCACCTGCTTGAAGGCCTCGATGGTGAGCTGCACGTCCTCGATGGAATGCACCGCGGTGGGGATCAGGCGCAGCAGGATCTCGCCCTTGGGGATCACCGGGTACACCACGATGCTGCAGAACACGCCGTGGTTCTCGCGCAGGTCCAGCACCACGTTGGTGGCCTCGGGTATGCTGCCGTGCATGTACACCGGGGTGACGCAGCTGTTGGTCTGGCCGATGTCGAAGCCGGCCTCGCGCAGGCCGTTCTGCAGGGCGCGGGTGATGGTCCAGAGCTTTTCCGACAGCTCACTGTGGGTGCGCATGAGCTCCAACCGCTTGATGGCCCCGATGACCACGGGCAGCGGCAGGCTCTTGGCGAAGGTTTGGCTGCGCATGTTGTAGCGCAGGTACATGATCACGTCCTCGGGCCCGCTGATGAAGGCGCCGATGGTGGCCATGGCCTTGGCGAAGGTGCCGAAGTAGATGTCGATCCCGTCCTGCACGCCTTGGGCGTCGCCGGTGCCACGGCCGTGCTCGCCCATTTGGCCGAAGCCGTGGGCATCGTCCACCAGCAGGCGGAAGCCGTACTTGGGCTTGAGGGCCGTGATCTCCTTGAGCTTGCCCTGGTCGCCGGCCATGCCGAAGACGCCCTCGGTCATCACCAGGATGCCGCCGCCGGTGCGCTCGGCCACTTTACGGGCGTGCTCCAGCTGCTTCTCCAGGCTCTCCATGTCGTTGTGGCGGTACACGAAGCGCTTGCCGCTGTGCAGCCGGGCGCCGTCCACCATGCAGGCGTGGCACTCGCTGTCGTACACCAGCACGTCCTGGCGCGAGAGCAGGGCTTCGATGGTGCTCATGCAACCTTGGTAGCCGTAGTTGAGCAGGAAGGTGTCCTCCTTGCCCATGAAGTCGCTCAGGGCGTCCTCCAATTGCTCGTGGTACTTGGTCTGGCCGCTCATCATGCGGGAGCCCATGGGGTAGGCCATGCCCCACTCGGCGGCGGCCTCGGCGTCCACCTTGCGCACCTCGGGATGGTTGGCCAGGCCCAGGTAGTTGTTCAGGCTCCAGACCAGCACCGGCTTGCCGCGGAAGGTCATGTGGGCCCCGAGCTCGCCCTCGAGCTTGGGGAACGAGAAGTAACCGTGGCTGTCCTTGGCATGGCGGCCGATGGGGCCGAGGTCCTTGCGGATCTTGTCGAATATGTCGTTCATGGTGTGGGGCAAGGCCGCAGAAAAGCGGCCCGGCACGGCGGCAAAAGTAGCTCCCGCCGGGAACTGGGCGGAACTGCCGCCTCCGGGGGGGCGTCCGCCACCGAAGCGGGCGCGGGCATTCCCGTGCCGTGGGGCGGTGCTTACCTTCGCGGCCCCCAAGGCGGCCCAAATGCCCCATGGGCCTCTTCCGTCGCATGCGTCGCCTGTCCCCCTTGCTCCTCGCCGCCGTGCTCCTGGCCGGGTGCAGCGAGTTCCAAAAGGCGCAGAAGAGCGGCGATGTGGCGTACAAGAGCGAGGTGGCCGAGAAATACTACGCGGCCGGCAAGCACGACCGGGCCGTGCCGTTGCTGGAGGAGCTGATCGTCCTGTGCCGGGGCGCGGAATGCAGCGAGCGGGTGAACTACCTGCACGCCATGGCGCACTTCGGGCTGAAGGACTACATCCTCTCGGCCTACTACCTGGCCAATTTCACGCGCACCTTCCCCAAGAGCCGGTACGCCGAGGAATGCGCCTTCCTCAGTGCCTATTGCCATTACCGCAACTCGCCGGCGTGGCCACTGGACCAGGAGGAGACGCGCCATGCCATCGACCAGCTGCAGCTCTTCATGGTGCGCTACCCCCATACCGAGCTCAAGGACAGCTGCAACACATTGATCGACCAGCTGCGGGGCAAATTGGAGGTGAAGGCCTACGAGGCGGCCCGGCAGTACTACCACATGCGCAACTACCAGGCGGCGGGCGTGGCCTTCCGCAGCTTCGTGCGCGATTGGCCCAACAGCCGCTTCCGGGAGGAGGCCCTGCTGCGCACCCTGCAGGCCGACCACCAGCTGGCGATGAACAGCGTGGCCGACAAGCGCGGCGAGCGCGTGGCCGAAGCGATCCGGAGTTATCATAATTTCGCGGACGCATTTCCGGAAAGCCGGCAGAAGGCCCTGGCCGAACGGATCCACAAGGAACTCAACACCGCCCTGGAACAGGGGCCGCCATAGCACCATGAGCAACAACCCGATCAAAGTGGCCCGTACCACCATCACGCGCGACATCCCCGAGCTGGACAAGGAGACCGGGAACATCTACGAGTCCGTGTCCATCCTGAGCAAGCGCGCCGACCAGATCAGCATGCGGATCCGGGAGGAGCTGGCCGAAAAAATGGAGGAGTTCAACAGCTCCGGGGAGAACCTCGAGGAGGTGTACGAGAACCGCGAGCAGATCGAGATGAGCAAGGCCTACGAGCGGATGCCCAAGCCGGGGGCGCTGGCGATCCAGGAAATGCTGGAGGGCAAGATCTACTGGCGCCGCGCCGGTACCGAGGGCGACGAGGCCCCGGCCGAAGCCTGAGGCCGCCATGGGCCCGGCCGCTCGCTTCCATCGCCGCGTGCTGCTGGGCGTATGCGGCGGCATTGCGGCCTACAAGGCGGCCCCGCTGGTGCGGGCATTGGTGAAGGCCGGCGCCCACGTGCAAGTGGTGATGACCCCCGCCGCCCATGATTTCGTGACACCCCTCACCCTGGCCACCCTGAGCGGCCGCCCGGCCTTGACCGACCTCTTCACCCGCGACGGCACCGGCCGCTGGACGGACCACGTACACCTGGCCCGCTGGGCCGATCTGATGATCGTGGCCCCCGCCACGGCCAACACCCTGGCCAAAATGGCCACCGGCATCTGCGACAACCTGCTGTTGGCCTGCTACCTCAGCATGGAAGGCGGCACCCACGGCCCACCCTCGCCCATCTTCGTGGCACCCGCCATGGACCTGGAGATGTACCATGACCCCGCCACCCGGGCCAACCTGGAGGCGCTGAAGCAGCGGGGTGTACGCACCATCGGCCCGGAAATGGGGGAGCTGGCCAGCGGGCTCAGCGGCGAAGGGCGCATGAGCGAACCTGAAGCGATAGTTGATTCCATCGTGGGCGACCTGTTGAGCAGGAGCAAGTTGAACGGCAAGCGCATATTGGTCAGCGCAGGCGGCACGCAGGAACCGATCGACCCGGTGCGGTACATCGGCAACCGGTCCACCGGCAAGATGGGCTTCGCCCTGGCCGAAGAGGCCGCAGCGCGCGGCGCCCGGGTGGAACTGGTGTGCGGGCCGGTGCAGCTCACCACCGACCGGCCGGGGATCGTGCGCACGGACGTGACCACTGCGGCCGAAATGGCCGAGGCCTGCCGCGGGAAGGCCGCCGGTTGCGATGTGGTGGTGATGTGCGCCGCCGTGGCCGATTTCCGACCGAGGGCCGCCGCGGGCCGGAAGATCAAGAAGCAGGACGGCCCGCCCACCATCGAACTGGAACCCACCGAGGACATCCTGGCCGGGCTCGGCGCGCAAAAACGACCCGGGCAAGTGGTGGTGGGCTTCGCGCTGGAGACGGACAACGGCCTGGCCAACGCCCAAGGCAAGCTGGCCCGCAAGAACGCCGACCTGCTGGTGCTCAACAACATGGCCGATGCGGGCGCGGGCTTCGGGCACGACACCAACCGGGTCACCATCCTGGCCCCGGGCACGGATCCACTTGAATTGCCGTTGATGCCCAAGCCGGAGGTGGCGCGCGCCATACTGGACCGGATCGAAGAACTTTGCTGACCATGCGACGGACCCTTGCCTTCCTTTTGTTCGCTTGCGGCACCTGTGTGCTCCAGGCCCAGGAGTTCAACTGCCAGGTGAGCGTGATCGCGCCCCAGATCGCCAACGCCCAGCCCCGGCTGTTCCAGTCGTTGGAGGCGGCCATCAAGGAGTTCTACCAGAGCCGGCGCTTCACCGACCAGAACTACGCCCCCCACGAGCGGATCGAGATCAACATGCTCTTCACCGTCACCAACATGCCCAGCATGGAACGGTTCGAGGGCAACCTGCAGGTGATCTACGCCCGGCCGGTGTACGGCACGGACTACACCAGCCCCATCCTGGACATCGTGGACAACCAGGTGCAGTTCAACTTCCTGGAGAACACCCAGATCGAGTTCACCCCGGAGCGGCACCTGAACAACCTGTCATCCATCCTCGGCTTCTATGCCTACTTCATACTGGGCCTCGATGGCGACACCTTCGCACCGCTGGGCGGCACCGATTTCTACAACCTGGCCCAGCAAGTGGTGAACAACGCCCAAGGCGCCTCGGAGACCGGCTGGAAGGCGTACGAGGGCGAGCGCAACCGGTATTGGCTGCTGGACAACCAGGTGCAGGCCGTGTTCCGCCCCTTCCGCGAGCTGTTGTACACCTACCACCGGGAGGGCATGGACGTGATGACCGAGGACGTGGCCGGCTCACGGCGCACCATCGCCCAAAGCATCGAGCGGCTCAAGACCGTGCATCAGGCGAAGCCCGCCAGCTACAACCTCCAGGTGTTCTTCAACGCGAAGTACCAGGAGCTGGTGGAGGTCTTCAAGCCGGCCGAGCCGCAGGAGAAGGCCAAGCTCTTCAACACCCTGCAGATCATCGACCCCGGCCACATCAACCAGTACCAGAACATGATGCGCGGCAGTTGAGGCCGCAGCGGGAGCGCGATGGCGGAGCGGAAGGCTTCATGGTGGCGGCGGCTGGGAGCGCGCTGGGGCGTGGGCACGGGCCAGGTGTTCGTGATCCTGCTGGTGTTCGCCTGCACCGGCTTCACGGTGATGTGGCTGAAGCGGCCCGTGGTGGCCTTTTTCGTGGGCGAGGGGGAGCAGCCCGTGCTGTTCACGGTGCTCTACTACATCCTCATCCTGCCGGTGTACAACGCGATCCTGCTGGTGTACGGCACGCTGTTCGGGCAGTTTCGGTTCTTCTGGGAGTTCGAGAAGCGGTTCTTCGCCCGCCTGCTGGGGCGGCGCCCACGGGCCTGAGGGGGTCACGGTCCCGCGCTCACCAGGCGGTCCGGTCCCATGGCCTCGGTCCGGTAGACCAGTTCGCTGCACGGCTTGCCGTCCTTGAAATAGAAGATATCGCCCCATTTGTGGGCCACGCGACGGTACTCGGTGCTCACCCCCGCGGTGGTCAGGGTCACGATGGTGACCACCTTGTTGGCCTCCACCACCAGTTCCTCCTGGCGCTCCACCGGGATCACGGGCACTTCCTCCACGGGACGTTCCTCGGTGCTGGCTTGGGCGCGGGCGGGGGCCACCGGTGAGGTCTCCTCCCCCATCATGGCGCGGATGGTACGCCGCCCTTCCTCGCCGCCCATGGTCGCGGCCGGACTGCCCTGGCGTTGTGCACGCACGGGGGGCGGCGCGGGCGTGGGGGCCTCCTGCGCCTCGGCGGGCGGTGCGGGCGCCTGTTCGGGTTCGGGTTCGGGTGGTGGCGCTTCGGCCCGGGCCTCCTCGGCCGCACGCCGGTCGGCCTCCTGTCGGCGGGCCTGTTCCTCCCGCTCGGCGGCCTCCTTCTCGGCCTTCGCACGGGCCTTCGCCTCGGCTGCGGTGCGCCGGGCCTCGGCCTTGGAGCTGCGCCCCTCCTCCTTCTGCCGCTTCGCCACCGCGTCCAACACCTCCTGCAATTGCGAATGGATCGACCGGGTGTAGTCCGTGTCGTAGTCGAAATCACGCTGGGCCGGCTCGTACCGGATCACGC
>JAVFAQ010000180.1:0-6595 GCA_034002325.1 Flavobacteriales bacterium
GGTGGTGAGGTTGAAGATCTTGCTGCCCTTGTCCGTCCATACGCCGGCGCTGAGGCCGTAGGGCGTATTGTTGGCTTTTTGGATCACCTCGTCCATGGTGCGGAAGGTCTGGATGGCGAGCACGGGGCCGAAGATCTCCTCCTGGGCGATGCGCGCGCTTTGCGCCACGTTGGTGAAGAGCGTGGGGCGGCACCAGAAGCCTTTGCCGGGCAGGTCGCAGGGGCTCTGGTACATCTCGGCGCCTTCGGCCTGGCCCAGCTTGAGGTACTTGTTGATGGTGCCGAGCTGCTCCTTGCTGTTGATGGCGCCGATGTCGGTGTTCTTGTCCAGCGGATCGCCCACCACGAGGCTTTTCATGCGGTGCTTCAGCTTGCGCACCACTTCGTCATGCACGCTTTCCTCCACGTAGAGGCGGCTGCCGGCGCAGCACACGTGGCCCTGGTTGAAGTAGATGCCGTTGACGATGCCTTCCACGGCCTGGTCGATGGTGGCGTCGGCGAAGATGATGTTGGCCGCCTTGCCGCCGAGCTCGAGGGTGAGCTTCTTGCCCGTGCCGGCGGTGGACCGCTGGATGAGCTTGCCCACGGCGGTGCTGCCGGTGAAGGCGATCTTGTTGACATCGGGGTGCTGCACCAGCGCCGCGCCGGTGGCCCCCGCGCCGGTGATGATGTTCACCACGCCATCGGGCAGCCCGGCCTCCTGGACCAGCTCGGCGAGCAGCAGCGCGGTGAGCGGCGTGGTCTCGGCGGGCTTCAGCACCACGGTGTTGCCGCAGGCCAGCGCGGGCGCGATCTTCCAGGCGGCCATCAGCAGCGGGAAGTTCCACGGGATGATCTGCCCGGCCACGCCCAGCGCGCTCGGCGACTTGCCGGGGAAGGCGTAGGGCAGCTTGTCGGCCCAGCCGGCGTAGTAGAAGAAGTGGGCGGCGGCGAGCGGCACGTCGATGTCGCGGCTTTCGCGGATGGCCTTGCCACCGTTCATGCTTTCCACCACGGCGAAGGCGCGGGCCTTCTCCTGCAGCAGCCGCGCGATGCGGTAGATGTACTTGGCGCGCTCGGCGGCGGGCAGTTTGCGCCACACGTTGTCGTAGGCCCTGCGCGCGGCCTTCACGGCAGCGTCCACGTCGGCCTCGCCCGCCTCGGCGATCCGCGCCAGCTTCTGCTCGTTGGCGGGGTTGATGGTGTCGAAGTATTTTCCGCTCTTCGGCTTCGCCCACTTGCCGTTGATGAAGAGCTCGTACTGCGGCTTCAGCGTGAAGTGGTCCGTGGACTCGGGGGCGGGGGCGAGGGCCCAGTCGAAGGCTTGTTTCTTGGTCTTGGTGGCCATGGGGCTATTGCGTTGGGAGCACGATGCGTAATTGGCTATCGTCCTCCTTGGTTTCATGCCGGCGCTGTTCGGTCGGGCCCGCTTGCGCGAACATATCGTCCGCGAGCCGCTGCTCGGCGATCCGTACGTACTTCCCGCTCATTTCCATCCCCATGTACAGCCGGCCGGTGTTCCGTGCGGCGACCAGCGTGGAGCCGCTGCCGCAGAAGGGATCCAGCACAAGTTGGCCGGGCTGCGTGGTGAGTTCGATCAACTCCTGCATGAGCCGGACGGGCTTCTGCGTGGGATGCAGCCCGCCCTCGTTCTTCACGAAGCCGGACCGCAGGATGTTGTCGGGTGAGGTTTCGTACTTCAGGAAGGCTTCCTCGTTGTATCCTCCCACGCCATGTTCCAGGGCGTTGTCCGCGATCGTGGTGCCGATCGGATAGGGCTTGGTGAACCACAGCACGGGCTCGAACAAGGGCCGAAGGTTCCCGACGCGCCAGCCGCACCACGCGGCCGCGTTATCGTGGTCGCCGCGCTTTTCGTACACCACGCTCAACCGTTGCGCACGATGGGCGGCGTTCGGGCGGATCCATGCCAGGACATCCTTCAAACTGAAGCCTGCATCCTCCAGCGCACATACCGCCCGATGGGAGAAGCGCCGCCCCGCGAAGACGATGGCCGAACCACCGGGCTTCAGCACACGGAACCAGTCCTCAGCCCACTTCGCGCACCACTCCTGATACTCTCTCGGGATCTTCCGATCGGCTTCGGACCAACCATTGATGGGCTTGCCCCGGCTCTTGAACACGGCGCCCGCCTTCTTCTGTGCCGGGCTGGAGCCAAGCAGGGCGGAGTTCGTGTTGTTGTGAAGCACATCCCATTCATCGGCGCTGATGCCGTAGGGAATGTCACTAAGGACCAGATGCACGCTCTCAGAATCCACGCGCTTCAATAGTTCCATGCAGTCGCCCTGATGGACCTTATTCACTTCCAGTGGTACGCGATCGGTCATTTCAATTCCAGTAGTCCGTTGTCATCCACCTTGCGGATGGTCCGCTCCTTTTCGCCGATCTTCTGTGCCTTGATCAATGCCTCGATCGCATCCTGATGGGACATGCGCATGATCGACTCGCGGAGCTGGGCAAGGTGCGTCAGCGCCTCCTCCTTGGCGAAAGCTATGGCCTCGTGGGCCATTGCCTTCTCTTCCGCCCACAGCTTTCCGGAAGACTTGTCGCCTGAGAGCATGGTCCGGTTGAGGTTCTGCCAATAGGCCGTCGCATCCTTTGAAGGATTGAGCGCGCCGACCGAGCGTAGCATCCTCAACAGAAGATCCTGTGCAGATCTCGCTGACTTGGCCTCCGCGACCTTGACCAGGAAGGACAAATGCGAATAGCTCATCAAGCAGACATCGCTGCTGCTGGCCTGTTGGTATATCTGGCTGCTGGAAGAGGGTAGTTGGAAGATCGGGCAGACCACCACCGCGTGCGCCTTGCCCCGCTTCCAGGAGTGCATTTGTTGCACTTTGAAGTCCTTCTGGTTCTTGGCGGTTCGGCTCAGCCGGAATGCCTTCGCATCGGCCACCAGCGCGATCGACTTGTTCACAACAACCTCCACATCGGCGGAATCCCCACGTTCCTTGACCACGCGCGACCGCATTCCCATTCGTTCGAAAGCGAACTTCAGAAGCATGTCCGTGTACTTGGAATACAACTTCTCTTCGCTGGAATCATGCCCGTACCTCTCCGGGATCGTGCCGCAGAGCGCGAGGTGGTCCAGCACACTACGCGCGCCATCCTTGGCCATTTCACGGGACAGCTCCCCCTCCAGTCTGTCCGAATCATCACCGAACTTCCCACTGAGCTTGCTGATCTCTTCAACCCAATAGGCCCTTCTCTTGGCAGCGGACTTTGGGATCATGCGGCCTGTTCGTTCATGTGGACGTGGACTCGGGGGCGGGGGCGAGGGCCCAGTCGAAGGCTTGTTTCTTGGTGGCCATTGGCTCAAAGATAGACGGGGCCATCCGGTTGAAGGGATCAGCGTAATTTGACCGCGATGGACTTCCATCCGCCTATCACAAGCCGAACAACCGCGGAGCTTCTGAAGATCTCCTCGGATGCCGAGTCCTGGCAACCCGATGCACGGGCGCTCGCACGGATGGAGCTGGACAGACGGGGTGTTCCCGCCCACGAGATCGAAGCACGCGAACAGGAATTCAAAGAGGCCGCATTCGCCCGCCATGAATTGCGCGAGCAGCACGCACGGGAAAGCTATTCCCCGGGGCAGATGCTCGGGATCTTCCTGAAGGCCCCCCTACTGATGCTGGGGAAGGTCTTTGGCGGCAAATTCGGCTTCGATGTGAAGCTTGGGTTGAGCGATCTTGATCGCAGGAACTACAAGAGAAAGTACCGCCAGCGGATGACCCTATTCGTGCTCTGGCTTGTGGTGTTCTTCGCGTTGATCGCTTTCTTCTGAAGGATCAGTGAACGGCGCCCCGCCCCACATCGGCCCGGCCGGCCGCAGTGGCCCGCCCCCTGCCGCCCGCCGCACCGCTCGCCGTTCCGGGCCGGACCACCGCCCCATTCTACCTTCGGCCGCCGTTGAAATGAGAGGGGCCGGATGGATTCACTGACGCAGATGGCGCTGGGCGCCGCCGTGGGCGAGCTGGTGCTGGGCCGGAAGGTGGGCAACAAGGCGATCCTGTGGGGGGCCATCGCCGGCACCATTCCCGACCTGGACGTGCTGTCGAACTTGTTCCTGGATGACCTGCGGGCCAACGAGGTGCATCGCGGCGTGACGCATTCGCTGCTGTTCACCCTCATCGCCGCGCCGCTGTTCGGGCGGTGGGTCAAGCGGCACCAACGGTCCTTCCTCGCCGTGTTCATCGCGCTGCTCGCCTTGGTCTTCGTGCCCGGCGCGGCGCGCTTCGGCACG
Source organism: Flavobacteriales bacterium (assembly GCA_034002325.1). GTDB lineage: Bacteria > Bacteroidota > Bacteroidia > Flavobacteriales_F > PHOS-HE28 > PHOS-HE28. The sequence continues at coordinate 4,243 of JAVFAQ010000180.1, forward strand.
CAGGTGGCCATCGCCGCCGTGGCCCTGGGGATCGCGCTGGCGGCCTGGCGGGTGAAGGCGACCGACACCGCCACCGCACGGGAATGGGGCTGGCTGTTCGGGTGGGTGCTGGTGACGCATGCCTGGCTCGATTGCTTCACCACCTGGGGCACCCAGCTGTTCTGGCCCCTTCCCGTGAAGGTCTCGTACAACAACATCTTCGTGATCGACCCGCTGTACACCCTGCCGCTGCTGATCGGCGTGGTCATCGTCCTTTTCCTGCGGCGCAACGATCCGCGGCGGCGCCGGGCCAACGGCCTCGGCCTGGTGCTCAGTTCGGCCTACATGGCGCTCACCCTCGCCACGAAGTACACGGCGCACACCGCCATCGCCGATTCCCTGCACCGGCAAGGCATCGCGTACAGCGCCATCGCCACCCGCCCCGCGCCGTTCAATACGATCCTGTGGACCGCCAACGTGGACTGCGGCGACCACTACGCGCTGGCCGCTTACTCGCTGCTGGACACCAGGCCGGAAGTGGAGTTCGTGCAGGTGCCCAAGCGGCCCGAGCTGCTGGGCACGTGGGCGGGGCACGCGCAGGTGCGGCGGCTGGTGGAGCTAGCCGAAGGGAACTATGTGATGCAACAGCGGAACGATACGCTCGTGTTCTGCGACCTGCGCTTCGGGCAGATGGGCGCGCCCGCGCCGGACAAGCCCTTCGTCTTCTCCTACGCCTTGCTCCCCGCGGGCGAGGACCTGCGCGTGGTGCGGATGCCCTCCCCCAAGCTGGACGGCCCCGAGCTAAGGCGCTGGCTGGGCGCGCACTGGCAGCGGATCAAGGGCGAGTGAGGGGCGGCGATCGCGATCCTGCCCGTGGCCGGCCTACCTTATCCACCCGCGATCGACGCGCTTCCCGTCGATCGCGCATGCCATGCCCCACACCGACCCGCGCACCATCCTGCACCTGGACCTGGACAGCTTCTTCGTGAGCGTGGAACGCCTGCACAACAAGGCCCTCATCGGCAAGCCCGTGATCGTGGGGGCCGATACCGATCGCGGCGTGGTGGCCTCCTGCAGCTACGAGGCCCGCGCCTTCGGCGTGCGCAGCGCCATGCCCATGCGCACCGCCAAGATGCTCTGCCCCGAGGCCGTGGTCGTGCGCGGCAACAGCGGCGAGTACATGCACAAGAGCGACGCGGTGACGCAGATCATCCGCGAGCGCGTGCCGCTGTTCGAGAAGACCAGCGTGGACGAGTTCTACGTGGACTTCACCGGCACCGAGAAGTTCTTCGGCGCCGAGAAGCTGGCCCACGAGCTGCGCGCGCACATCGCCCGCGCCACCGGGCTGCCCAACAGCTTCGGCCTCGCGGTGAACAAGACGGTGAGCAAGATGGCCACCAACGATGCCAAGCCCAACGGCACCAAGCGCATCGCCCGCGGCACCGAGCAGCCCTACCTGGCCCCCAAGCCCATCGAGGCCATTCCCGGCGTGGGCGGCAAAACGGCCCACCTGCTGCGCAGCATGGGCGTGGCCCGCATCGCCACCATGCAGCAGATGCCCGTGGAGCTGATGCAGCGCCTGCTGGGCGCCCACGGCCCGGTGCTGTGGCACAAGGCCCGGGGCATCGACCCCAGCCCCGTGGTGGGCTGGCACGAGCGCAAGAGCATCGGCACCGAGCGCACCTTCGCCACCGACACCTTGGACCTGGTGAAGGTGCGCGGCCTGATCACCGCCATGACCGAGAGCCTCGCCTTCCAGCTGCGCAAGGGCCGCAAGCTCACCGGCTGCGTGGCCGTGAAGGTGCGCTACGCCGACATGGAGACGCACGACCGCCAGCAGCGCATGCCCTACACCGCCTGCGACCACCTGCTGCTGCCCCTGGCCCACGAGCTCTTCCGCAAGCTGTACGACCGCCGCCAGCGCATCCGGCTCATCGGCGTGCGCTTCAGCCACCTGGTGGGCGGCGGCCACCAGATGGACGCCTTCACCGACACCCAGGAGGCCATGCGGCTCTACCAGGCCATGGACACGATCCGCCAGCGCTTCGGCGACCGCACCGTGATGCGCGCCAGCGGCATGGCCGCCAAAAGCATCGGCCGCATGGACGATCCCTTCGATGGCCAGGCCCCGGTGCTGCTGGCGAACAGGCGGAGCTGATGAATGGATGAAATTGTAAAGCCGATGGACCCCGATGGACGCGAATGGACCTGCCTCCATGCGGAGCGAGGCAGGTCCATTCGCGTCCATTTAAGCCCATTTGACCCGCTCCCCAACTGACTTACCCCCATGGAAAACCAGCAGCCTCAACGCCCCAAGGCCCTGCTGCCCAGCGGCGGCTACGAAAAGCTCGTCAGCTACCAGGTGACCAAACTG
>JAVFAQ010000181.1:0-6552 GCA_034002325.1 Flavobacteriales bacterium
AGTAGTTCTGCGTGGGGTCGATCGGCATCGAGCCGTCCACCCGCGCGAAGAGCCAGTTGTCCACCCCGCCCAGGAAGTGGACCACCTTTCGGTTGCCCAACGAGGTGGCGCCGGCCAGGCGGTTCACCCAGATCAGCTCGCGGTGCAGTTGCAGCGCGTGGCGCAGGTCCATGCCCAGCACCTGCATGTCGCTCTGCTGCTCGCCGGGGTGGCGGTAGTACTCGGCGAACCACTTGAGCTTCCAGCCGGTCCACAGGTTGAGCCCGCGCGGCAACGAGCTGTCGTAGACGTATTCCAGCTTGGCGCCCGCCATGTGGTCGTGGAAGTTGGGCGCGCGCAGGCTGCCGCGGTCAATGGCCAGCATCACGTAACGGTCATTGCGGTACATCACCGAGCCGCGCAAGCTGGCCAGCTCGCTGAAGGGCCAGCTCACCTGGTACTGCACGTTGTGGGTATGCACCTTGAACACATTGAAGGCCGATGCGCCCTGGTAGGACTGCCGCTGGAAGGTGACGCGTTTGTCCAGCCGGCCCTTCACGTTCTCGAAGGCGAGCATGTAATCGTTGTTGTTCAGCCCCAGGGCCAGGCGGAAGCCGCCCATGACGCGGTAGTCCTCGAAGAGGTCGCGGGCGCCCATGCGGGTCAGTGCGCTCAGGCCGGGGTTGAGGAACTCGGGGCCGCTGAAGGGTTGGTAGAACTGGTTGGAGAAGCTGTTGTCCACCTGGGTCACCACCTCGTCCACCGTGAAGTTCACGTTGTAGTTGCGCTGCTCGGGGAAGGTGAAGGGGGCCGGCGCCACGGTGTCCTGCGGCGTGGTGGGCACGGTGGGCGATGGGCGTACCGGAGCGGACGGGGCGCCCGGCGGTGCGGTGCCGGCGCCCGGCGTCTCGTCGCTGAAGACGTAGTGGCGGATGTCGATGGCGTGCTCACCGGTGGCGCGCGGCACCTGGGGCGGCACCTTCACCACGGGGATCAGCCGACCGTCGGTGGGCAGGGGGCCGTCACTGCCGGCATCGGGCGCCCGGCCCACGGGGGCATCGGAACCGGGCACCGCCGCGCCGCCCTCGCCGATGCGCCCAGCGAAGAAGAGGTACCGCCCGTCCTTCAGCATCAACTGGGTGTAGCGCCCCTGCGCATGGCGCACGTCCTGCTCCAGGATGGAGCGTCGCAGGTCGGTGAGCTGTTCCTCCACGGTGAAGTAGCGGTAATGCACGGCGGTGTCGATGTGGCTCACCACGCTGTCGTACCGCACGCTGTACCGGTTCATGGTGCCGTTTCGGTCGCTCAGGAAGGCATAGGTGCCGGCGCCGTAACGGGCGGGGAAGCGTTCGTCGGCATCGGGGGTGTGCGTAAGGCGGGTGAGCACGGGCGAGCGGCTGCTGAGGTCGTACAGGAAGATGTCTTTGCGCGCCATGCCCGGGGTGGCCGCAGCGGTGGTAGTGAGCGTGTCGCTGGTGCGATCGCTGCTGAAGATGATGCGCCCCTCGTCCACGAAGCGGGGATCGAGATCGGTAAAATGGTCGTTGGTGAGCCGCTCCTGGCTGTTGCCCAGCACATGGTGCAGGTAGAGGTCGGTACGGCCCTCGTGCACCCCGCTGAACACCATGGTGCGGCCGTCGGGCGCGTAGTCCATGGCCAGCACCTTGTCCAGCATCAGCAGGGGCTTCTCGCTGGTCTTGCGGTCGTCCAGGGTGTAGGTGCGCATGAAGGGCTCGCCCTTGCGCTCGATCACGTAGGTGAGCGCCTGCCCGCCGGGGTGCCAGGCCAGCACGGGGTAGCTGCGGTCCACGATGCGGTCCAACTTCTTCTCGCCCTTGAGGATGCGCCTCACCTTGCCGGTGGCCATGTCGTACACCCACACCTTGTACTGGCCCAGCTCGTTGCTCACCCAGGCCGCATGCCGCCCGTCGGGGCTTTGGACGAACCGGTCGTAGGTGCGGCGCTTCTTGGTGCGCACGGGCAGGGGCTCCAACGCCACTTCCTGGCGCATGCGGTCCTCATCGGCGTATCGCGACCGGTAGTGGGCGAGGCATTCCTCGGTGAGGGTCTTGAGCGACACGCCGAGCACGAAGAGGAAACCGCTCTCCACGTTGCGGCTCACGCGGGTCATGTACAGGATGTTGGGGATCACGCCCTCGCCGTACACCTCGGCCACGTAGGCCCAGATGGCGTGGCCCAGGTCGCGGGCGGGCTCGCCCTGCACGCGGTTCACCTTGTCGTAGCGGCCGTGCATCACGGCATCGCGCACGCGGTTGTCCAGCTCGGCGTCCCACGGGCGTGCCTGGTAGCTGATGATGCCCTCGGTGAACCAGGGGGGCAGGCTCATGAAGGTGGAGTTGCGCACCATCTCGCGCCAGTTGCCGCCGAACATCATCTGGTCGATGATCACGTGGCCGATGCCCGAGCGCACCTGCCGGTCCAGCAGGCTGAGGTCGCCCTCGAAGTAGACGAAGATCTTGGTGCCCACGATGCGGGTCATGCCGCCGATGTTGTTGTCGGCGCCCACGCCCTCCAGGCCGATGTTGCTCTGGCGGAAGTCGGTGAGCGAGCTGTACACGATGAACTGCAGGCGCTCGTCCAGCGCGAAGTCGAAGGCGCGCTCCAGCTCGGCCAGGTGGCGCGTGGCGCTTTGCGCGGTGTAGCGGGCCAGGTCGCGCCCGCCCTTGTAGAAGTACACCTCCATGTCGTCGAAGCGGTACTGCTGCCACAGGAACTCCTGGTACTGCACGCGGTTCTTGCCGTACTGCTGCTGGGAGCCCATGTAGAACTGGGCCGGCGCGGCGCCCGCGGCCAGGGCGGCGGCGGCGATCATCACGGAGCGGAGCAGGGGCATCATGGCGGGCACGGCGCGCAGGAGGAAGTACTTTCGGCCGCACGACGGGCCGGTCCGTACAAATTTCGGGTATTTGCCACCATGCTCCACATCCTCCGCCACACCTTCAACCCGTTCCAAGAGAACACCTACGTGGTACACGATGGCGGCGAGGCGATCCTCATCGACCCCGGATGCTGGAACACCGATGAGGAAACGACGTTGGCCCGGTCCCTGGACGATGCCGGCCTCACCCCGGTGAAGCTCGTGCTCACCCACGCCCACATCGACCATGTGCTGGGCAACGCCGCCATGCACCAGCGCTACGGCCTGCGCCCTTGGATGCACCGCAACGACCTGCCGCTGCTGGAGGCCGCACCGCGCCAGGGCCACGTGTACGGCATCCCCTGCGAACCCTCGCCCGGACCCGAAGGCTTCCTGGACGAGGGCGACACGGTGGAGCTGAGCGGCGGCCGCATGGAAGTGCTCTTCGTGCCCGGCCACGCCCCCGGCCACATCGTGCTCCACTGCCGCGAACAGGGCTTCGTCATCGGCGGCGACGTGCTCTTCCGCGAAAGCATCGGCCGCACCGACCTGCCCGGCGGGGACACCGCCACCCTGCTGCACCACATCCGCGAAAAGCTCTTCACCCTGCCCGACGACACGGTGGTGTACCCCGGCCACGGGCCCGAGACCACCATCGGGCATGAGAAGCGGGTCAATCCGTTCTTGAGGGGGTAGGTGTCGGTTGGTAGTTGTCGGTTGTCAGTTGTCAGGAGTGGATCCCGGCCGGACAACCGACAACTGACAACCACCCTCACGGATGGTACGAATCCGGCTTGTACTTCTTCGACTTCTCGTAGGCGTTGTGGCGGATGGGCGGCGGGCAGTCGAAGCCCTTGCGCGCCCGCAGCCACAGGAAGCGCACGCTCAGGATCAGCGGGCGGTGGTCGCTGCTGAACCAGCGCAGGGCGCCGAAGCGGCCGTCGTCCTCGGGCATCACGCTGAAGACGGGCGTCTCAATGGCGGGGATGATCAGCAGGTGGCCGGTCACCTTGAACCCGTAGCCGGCCTTGAAGTGCAGCTGGCCCCACGGCGCGGCGGGGAAGCGGTGGTCGTTCAGCAGGCTATCGCCCGTGTGCGCGTAGTCGTTCCCCAGCCGGAAGTCGGCATTGGCGCCCAGCGAGAGCTGCACGAACTGGTAGTTGCGTGTGGGGATGAACTTGTTGGCATTGAAATGCACGGTGAGCATGCGCTCGGCGAAAGTGCCCTCGCCGGCGAGCGTGGCGATGCTGTCCGCCCATCCGTAGTGGCCGATATGGGACTCGGCACCGCGCAGGTTCTTGTACGCCACACCGAGGTCCAGGTAGTCCACGATCACCGGATCGCGGGTGTACCAGGTCAGGCCGGCCTCGGCATAGATCCCCAGGCGGCCATCGGGGTCGTAGGTGGCCACGTAGCTGGTATCGCCGCGGCGGAAGACCTCCTGCTCCTCATTGTTGAAGCGCGAGAGCGTGTAGGTGATGCCGGGCGCGAGGTAGAAGCCGATGCGCCGCGCCTGGCCGTCCAGGGGGATGATGTCCGGGCGCTTGCGTTGCATCAGGCCCTGGCCGAAGGAGGACCATGCCAGCAGGACGGCGGATACAATCAACAGCAGCCTGGTCATGGGAACGAAAGTGCGCCGACGCACGGATGGATAACGCCAGGGAACGGCGCAAAGTGTCAACGGCGGGGTGTGGGCTTATGGTCGTACAGGCCACGCGATGCGCTTGGAGCACGGCGGCGGTCATGGGTGAAGCGGACTGGTCAGATCTGCCGGCAGGGTCCACTTCGGGAGACCTTACCGGGGCTTGAAACGATACCCGCACTAGAGGCGATCCTGATCGAGGCACTTGAACCACGCCAAAACAGGAAACGGGGGGACGACCTATCTGCGGTCGAGTTCATTCAGCGTGAAGGCCCGAAGGTCCAAAAGAACCGGACCTAAGCGTTGCTTGCAACCGTGATGGAAAAGATGTGAGGGCCTCGCTCCTTCCGTGGTGATCGCTCGTGCATTGGCCATTAGAGCAGTCCCAACACCTTCCGCTCCACCTCCCGCTGCACATCGGGACCACTCTCCCACTTCTCCTCGATCCCCTCCATCGCCAGCACCTCTTCCATGATGCGGTCGTGGCGCAGGCCCTCGTTCCATGCATCCTTGTACGGGATGTCGGTGAACTTCACCTGACTGTAAAGCGGCAGCCACTTGTCGGGGTGCCTGGCCTGGATGTGGCCTTCGATCTTCTTGCGCAGCAGGAACTTCGGGTCGGCCACCAGGTCGCGCATCTCCACGAAGTTGCGCATGCTCAGGTCGGCGATGGCATCACCGTTGGGCTTGCGGGCGACGGCGTAGCGGTGCAGCACTTCGGACCAGTTGTCGTCGCCGTGCTCGTTCAGCAGGTCGTTCAGCACCTTGCAGTCCTCGTAACCGGCGTTCATGCCCTCGCCATAGAAGGGCACGATGGCGTGGGCCGCATCACCGATCAGCGCCACTTTGCCGTTCACCTGCCACGGGTCGCAGCGGATGATGACCAAATTGCTCTGCGGATTGCGCAGGTATTGCTCCACCACGTCGGGCACCATGGGCCGCACGTCGGGGAATTGCTCGGCGAAGAACTTCCGCACCTCCTGTTCGCCCTGCACCGTGTCGAAGCCCGGACTTTGCGCGGTGGCCTTATGCGGCATGAAGAGCGTGCCGGTGAAGCCGCCGTCCTGGTTGGCGAGGCCCATGAGCATGAACCAGCGGCGCGGCCAGATGTGCAGGCAGTGCGGGTCCATCTGCGGGGTGCCATCGGGGTTGGCGGGAAAGGCCACCTCCTTGTAGTCGTGCTCGATGTACTCCTGGCCGTAGGTGAAGCGGCCCCACATCATCTTGCTGCGCACAGCGCTGAAGGCACCATCGGCACCGAAGACCACATCGGCCCTCTCTCGCACCTTCGCACCCTCGCACTCAAATACGCTCTCAGCTTGCTCCAGGTCCACGTCCACGCAGCGGTGATCGAAGAAGAGCTTCACGTTCGGCAGTTTCTCCGCCTCGGTGAGCAGGCGCCGGTTCAACTCGCCACGCGACACCGACCAGATGGCCTTGTTGTCGATGCTGTACGGCACGCGGTTCAATTTGCCCGCGCGGTCGTGCGTCATGCGGGCGTACACGGGCACGGTGATCGCCTTCACGGCATCCTCCACACCGGCAGCGCGCAGGGCCGTCCAGCCACGATGCGACACCACGAGGTTGATGCTGCGCCCGGCATACACGTCGGTCTTGCGCGGATCCGGACGGCGCTCGTACACGTTGACGCTGTGGCCGCGCTTGGCCAGGAAGATGGCGAGCAGGCTGCCGACCAATCCGCCGCCGACGATGGTGATCTGTTTCATCGCGCTTGGTATTGAACTGCGAATGCACGCGGCGGAATGCATGGGGTGGACCCGCAGGGCGTATTTTCACGCAGAGGCGCAGAGAACGCAGAGGATCCGCCTTCGGCGGATCGGAGGGCATTCACCTCTGCGTTCTCTGCGCCTCTGCGTGAGACTTGCATTTCTCCGCTCGCTACGTGCATTAAGCGATGCATGACTTCAGTATCTCCCCGAACCGCCACACATCCTCATAGCTGTTGTACTTCGGCACCGGGGCCATGCGCAGCACGTTGGGTTCGCGCCAGTCGCAGATCACGCCTCGTTCCGTATGCCGCTTGAAGATGCCG
>JAVFAQ010000182.1:0-6548 GCA_034002325.1 Flavobacteriales bacterium
CGTTGGGCACGTCCTTGCCGTTGTTGGTGCCGTCCCAGGGCTCGCGGTAGCCCACGTCGCGGAACACGCGCTGGCCCCATCGGTCGTGGACCACCACCTCCGCCCCGGGGTAGTCCGCGATGCCAGGGATCAACCACAGGTCGTTGATCCCGTCGCCGTTGGGGGTGAAGGTGTTGGGCGGGTCCACGCGGCGCACCACTTCCACGGTGGTCCACACGCTGAAGGTGCATCCGTTGATGGTGGTGGACACCTCGTAGATGGTGGTGCTCTCGGGGTTGGCGATGGGGTTGGCGATGTCCGCGCCGCTCAGTCCCGTGGTGGGGCTCCAGGTGTAGGGCGGGCCGCCGTAGGCCGTGAGTTGCACGCTCTCGCCCTGGCCGATGGTGGTGTCCGGCGGCATCACGCCGAAATCGGCCCATGGGACCACCACCCCGGGCCCGGTGATGCTCAGGTCGAACGTGCATTGGGCATGCTGGGTGCCGCCTCCCAGGCCGCCGGCCACCAGCACCCAGTACTCCGTGTCGGGGTCCAGCGGTTGGGTCTGCACGGTGAAGTCGCCCGTGCCCGATGTGCAATCGCTCACCGCGCCGAAGGACCCTGGCGTGCAGGACCCGTCCCCGCTGAGCACCACCACGGTGAGCGTGTTGCCCATGCCCGGCACGGTAAGGCAGTCCACCCCGGTCACCTCCACGATCGCCTCGCCACCGAAACTGTTCGTGTGGAAGGTGTACCAGACCAGGTTGGACGTGCTGGGCGAGGAGCAGAAGCCGGGCAACGCCCCCTGCGCATTGACGTTGGTGCCCGCGAGCGGCTGCTGGTCGCACAGCAGGGCGGCATTGGCACAGTCGTCATTGGCGGGTTGGGCATGCAGGGCGGCCACGGGCAGGATCGCGGCAAGGAGCAGGGGGAGACGCATGGACATACGAACGGGGCGCCGGGAAAAAGCGCATGCAGCCACACCAAAGTACCCGTGTACTTCGCCACGGCCGTCACGCGGGAGGCCGAATTTCTGCACAGGCCGGTGTTGAGCGCCTTCCGGCCCCACCAAGGTATGCCGCCCGCAGCGGTCTTCGGTGAGCAGCCCCACCAGGACTCGAACCTGGATCTAGAGTTTAGGAAACTCCTATTCTATCCCTTGAACTATGGGGCCGTGCCTGCCACGACAGGGGCGGCAAAGGTAGCCGTGCCCCTTGCCCGGCGGCGCGGCCCGTGACCAAAGCAACCCGGCGCGTCCGATCTTCGTAGCCCGGCACCGATCTCCATGCAAGCTCCCGCCCCTGCCGCCACCTGCGGCGTTCCCGTCCTGTTCCTGATCTTCAACCGGCCGGACACCACGGCCCGCGTGTTCGAGCAGGTGCGCCGGGCCCGGCCGCCGAAGCTCTACGTGGCCGGCGACGGACCCCGCAAGCACCGCACCGGCGAGGCCGACGTGGTGCAGCAGGTGCGCCGGGCCGTGCTGGACCGGGTGGACTGGCCCTGCGAGGTGCATACCCTGCTGCGCGAAGAGAACCTGGGCTGCCGGCGCGCCGTGAGCAGCGCCATCACCTGGTTCTTCACGCACGAGGAGCGCGGCATCATCCTGGAGGACGACTGCCTGCCCAGCCCCAGCTTCTTCCCCTTCTGCACCGAACTGCTCGAGCGCCACAAGGACGATGAGCGCATCGCGGGGATCACCGGCGACCACCGGCCCCTGGAAAGCCACCACCCGCCGGACACCTACGGCCTGGTGGGCTATCCGCTGATCTGGGGCTGGGCCAGCTGGCGCCGGGTGTGGCAGCACTACGATGTGGACATGAAGGGCTGGACCGGCGACCCGGACGACCTGCCGCGGTTGGCCGCCAAGCCCCGCAATACCAAGCGCTTCCTGCGCACGGTCTTCGATGCCGTGAAGGCCGGGGAGATCGACACCTGGGATTTCCAGTTCAACTACCTGTGCCAGGAGCGGCGCATGGACTTCCTCCACCCCCACGTGAACCTGATCACCAACATCGGCTTCGGTGGCCAGGGCACCCATACCATCGACCCCACCGACCCCAACGCCGAACTGCCCCGGGGCGAAGTGGGCTTCCCGCTGAAAGGCCCCACCGACGGCCGGGCGTACGAGGCCTGGCTGGACCAACGGTTCTTCGTGGTGCGCAGCATCGGCACCAAGGCGATGAACCGTCTGTACCGCTGGTCGGCCAACCTGCTCAACCGGGCATGAAGGTCCTGCTGGTCAACGCCACCGACACCGCCGGCGGCGCTGCCCGGGCGGCCCACCGCCTGATGCAGGCCCTGCCCCTGGCCGGGGTGGAGGCCCGCATGCTGGTGCAGGCCCGCTCCGGCCCGCCCGACCCCCGGGTGGACGGCCCGCACGGCCTGCTGCACAAGGCCATCGCCCGCGTCAAACCACGCCTGGACCTGGTGCCCGCGCGCCGCTACCCCAACGGGCGGCACATCCTGTTCAGCTCGGCCTGCCTGGGCCATGGCGGCTTCGTGCGCACGATCAACGCCAGCGATGCCGATGTGGTGCACCTGCACTGGATCAACGGCGGCATGCTCAGCGTGGAGGAGCTCGCGCGCATCCGCAAGCCGGTGGTCTGGTCGCTGCACGACATGTGGGCCCTCACCGGCGGCTGCCACTACGACGAGGGGTGCGATCGCTGGCGCACCCATTGCGGCCGGTGCCCCGTGCTGGGTTCCGACCGGGAGCGCGACCTGAGCCACCGGGTGTTCGGCCGGAAGATGCGGCACTTTGCCGCCATGCCGCACCTGACCGTCGTGGGGCTGAGCAGCTGGATGGCCCGGTGCGCCCAGGAAAGCCCGTTGTTGGGCGGGGCCCGCGTGGTACACCTGCCCAACCCCGTGGACACCGCGGTGTTCACGCCGGTGGACCGCCGGGCGGCGCGCGAGCGGTTCGGGCTGCCCCCCGACCGGCCGGTGGTGCTCTTCGGCGCGATGAACGCCACGGACGACCCGCGCAAGGGCTTCGCCGAGCTGAGCGCGGCGCTGCGGACCCTTCCGCCGGACACCCTGCACCTGGCGGTGTTCGGTGCCGACCGCCCGGCCGAGCCGCCCGACCTGGGCCACCCCGCCAGCTACCTCGGGACCATCCACGCGGATGCCGACCTGTGCGCCTTGTACAACGCCGCTGATGTGACGGTGCTGCCCTCGTTGCAGGAGAACCTGAGCAACACCGTGATGGAGAGCCTGGCCTGCGGCACGCCCGTGGTGGCCTTCGCCATCGGTGGCAATGCGGACATGGTGGACGACCGGGTGAACGGCGCGCTGGCCCGGCCCTTCGACCCCGTGTCCCTGGCCGAGGCCGTGCGCTGGGCGGTGGAGCACCCGCGGCCGGAAGACGTGCGCACCGCTGCGCGCCGGCGCACCGTGGAGCGCTTCGCCATGGCACCGGTGGCCGCCCGCTACGCCGCGCTCTACCGCGAGGTGACGGGCCGATAGCGACCGCCTTCCGGGCACGGTTACTTTTGGCGCGGATGACCAGCTTCACCGACCCCGCGCAGATGCGGCAGTGGCGCGAGCCCGACCGCCGCTACCGCCGCACCCTGGAGTTCCTGGAACGCAGCATCACCAAGGATGAACGCATCCTGGACCTGGGCATGCCCAACCCGTTCTCGGCCCGCATGGCCCAGCTCGGGTACACGGTGGCGAACACGCAGGGTGAGGACCTGGACCGGGCCTTCGACCTGCAACAGCGGTACGCCTTCACCTGCATCACCTCCTTCGAGGTGTTCGAGCACCTGCTGGCCCCCTTCAACCTGCTGGACAAGGTGGCACCACCGCCGGGCGGGCGCATCACCCTGGTGGCCTCCGTGCCGCTCAACGTCTGGTTCGCCCGGGCCTATTGGAACGCGAAGGACCCCTGGGACCGCCACTACCACGAGTTCGAGCCGCGGCAGTTCGACTGGCTGCTGGAGGCCAGCGGCTGGACCATCGTGCGCAAGCAGACGTGGAAATCGCCCGCGCGGCTGCGGCCCGGCATCCGCCCGCTGCTGCGCTTCCTCGTCCCCAGCTATTACTTCGTCCATGCCGAAAAGCGCGGCTGATCCGCCCCCATCGCCATGACCAAGGCCCGCATGCAGTTCCGCGCCGACCCGCCGCAGTGGCGCACGGCGAAAGAGTTCACCGACATCACCTACCGCAAGAGCGGCGGCGTGGCCCGCATCGCCTTCGACCGGCCCGAGGTGCGCAACGCCTTCCGCCCGCACACGGTGAGCGAGCTGCTCGAGGCGTTCCACGATGCGCACCAGGACACCGCCATCGGCGTGGTGCTCTTCAGTGCCGAAGGGCCCAGCCCGAAGGACGGCGGCTGGAGCTTTTGCAGCGGCGGCGACCAGCGTGCGCGCGGCCACCAGGGCTATGTGGACGAGGGCGGGATGCCCCGGCTGAACATCCTGGAGGTGCAACGCCTGATCCGCTTCATGCCCAAGGTGGTGATCGCCGTGGTGCCCGGCTGGGCCGTGGGCGGCGGGCACAGCCTGCACGTGGTGTGCGACCTGAGCATCGCCAGCCGCGAGCACGCCATCTTCAAGCAGACCGATGCGGACGTGACCAGCTTCGACGGCGGCTACGGCAGCGCCTACCTGGCCAAGATGGTGGGGCAGAAGCGCGCCCGCGAGATCTTCTTCCTGGGCCGCGACATCGACGCGCAGCGCGCCTACGAGATGGGCATGGTGAACGCCGTGGTGCCCCATGCCGAACTGGAGGACACCGCGTGGCAGTGGGCGCAGGAGATCCTCGCCAAGAGCCCCACGGCGATCAAGATGCTGAAGTTCGCCTTCAACCTGCTGGACGATGGGTTGGTGGGCCAGCAGGTGTTCGCCGGGGAGGCCACGCGCCTGGCGTACATGACCGATGAGGCCAAGGAGGGCCGCAACGCCTTCCTGGAGAAGCGCCGCCCCGATTTCTCGTCGATCAAGTGGATCCCCTGAGGGCTACCGCACCTCACCGCCTGGGGGCACGGCGTCCTTCGGCTGCACGAACACCAGCTTGCCGTCGGCATCCTCGGCCATGAGGACCATGCCCTGGCTTTCCACCCCGCGCATCTTGCGGGGCGCGAGGTTGGCCACCAGCACCACGGATCGGCCGGGCAGGTCCTCGGGCGCGTAGTGTTCCGCGATGCCGCTCACCACGGTGCGCGGTCCTGCCTCGCCGATGTCGATGGAGAGCTTCAGCAGCTTGTCCGCCTTGGGAATGCGCTCGGCGGCGGTGATGGTGCCGGTGCGCAGGTCGATCTTGGCGAAGTCGTCGAAGGTGATCACGGGCTTGGCCGGCGCGGGCGCTGGTACGTTCTCCATGGGTGCGGGGCGCATGGCGTGCAGGCGGTCCACTTCGGCCTGCACCTCGGCGTCCGTGACGGGTTTGAAGAGATGCTCGGGTGCGCCGAGGGTGTCGCCCGGGCGCACCAGGTCGGTGCGGAAGGCGTCTTTCCACGGCCGGGCGCCCACGCCGGTGATGCGGCGCAGCTTTTCCGAAGTGAACGGCAGGAACGGCTCCAGCACGATACTGAGCACGGCGGCCACGTTGGCGCTGTGGAGCAGCACGGCACGGGTGCGGTCGGGATCGGTCCTCTCCAGCTTCCAGGGCTCGTGGTCACTGAGGTACTTGTTGCCGGCGCGGGCCACGTTCATGGCGGCCAGCAGGGCATCGCGGTAGCGGAAGGCGTCGATCCGGTCGGCCACCTCGTGTACGTGCGCATGCACATCGGCCCACAGCGCGGCATCCGCGGGTGCCTCGGGCCCGGGCGCGGGGGCCTTGCCGCCGTGATACTTGCCGCACAGCACCAGCACGCGCTGCACGAAGTTGCCGATCACGGCCACCAGTTCGTTGTTGTTCTTCTCCTGGAAGTCCTTCCACGTGAACTCGCTGTCGCGGAACTCGGGGAGGATGGTGGCCAGGGCGTAGCGCAGCTCATCTTGGCGGCCGGGCCATCGCTCCAGGTACTCGTGCAGCCACACGGCCCAGTTGCGGCTGGTGCTGATCTTGTCGCCCTCCAGGTTGAGGAACTCGTTGGCCGGCACGTTCTGCGGCAACACAAGGTCCCCGTGCATCTTCAGCAGGATGGGGAAGATGATGCAGTGGAACACGATGTTGTCCTTGCCGATGAAGTGCAGCAGGCGCGTGTCGTCCGCCTTCCACCACTTCTCCCAGTCCTCGCCTTTGTCCCGGGCCCATTGCTTGGTGGCGCTGATGTATCCGATGGGCGCATCGAGCCACACGTAGAGCACCTTGCCTTGGGCGCCGGGCAGGGGCACGGGCACGCCCCAGTCCAGGTCGCGCGTCATGGCGCGGGGGCGCAGGCCGTCCTTGAGCCAGCTGTTGCACTGGCCCAGCACCTGGGGCTTCCACTCGGCGGGATCATGCTGCTGCACGCCGTCGAGCATGCCGGTGTTGATCCATTGCTCCACCCATTGCTGGGCGCGGTCCATGGGCAGGTACCAATGCGTGGTGGGCTTGAGCACGGGCGTGGCGCCGCTGAGCGTGCTGCGCGGGTCGATCAGGTCTTTCGGGGCCAAGGCCGACCCGCACTTCTCGCACTGGTCGCCGTA
>JAVFAQ010000183.1:0-6534 GCA_034002325.1 Flavobacteriales bacterium
CGATCACGGGCTTCAGGCCGCTGTGAACGCGGCTGTCCAGCAGGCTGGCATTGCGCTCCAGCTCGATGTGGAAGTCGCGGTGCAGCGGCACGTTGTTGTGCTGCGCCTGGGCGGACCATGCCAGGGCGCAGCCGAGCAGGCCGAAGAGGTTCCGGAGGCACGACGGAAGCTGCACGGGCACGTGGATAAGTCCCGCCGAAGGTAGGATGCCGCACCAGACCATGGTTCCGGGGACCCGGCTTCCCGTTGCCCGCCCACCGCCGGGCCATTGCCCTCCTCCTCCAGACGCAACGTGCAGCAGGGGGCGCAACGAAGGGGCGCCGGCCTACCGCGCCACCACCGACCGGTCCGTGCAGCGCGCGCCATCCACACCGGCCATCAGGTAGGGGTACAGGCCGGGGCCGAAGCGCACAACGGTCCGGTGTTCGTCAACGGCGGCACGATGCGGGCGTGGTCGGCCAGTTCGGCGGTGGCCGTCCCCAGGGTGAACTCCTCCAACTCGTCCGGGCCGTACAGGCTCTCCTGCTCCACCCGCAATATGCGCCGGTATTGGTCGTCGGTGCGCACGATAGCGGCTGCCCGCGCCGGCCGTGATGTTCTCGCTGGGCACCCGGCTGTTGGTGAACCACAGCTCGCCGCGATGCCTGTCTGCCCGTGGGCAAGTGAAGGCCGGTGTGGCCGCAGCGCCGATGCGGAACACCGCGACATCGCCACGGCCCGCACGCTTACCCGCCGCGCAGCCAGTTCACGCTGATCACCGGCAGCTCCGCCGAGGGGTACACCTTGCCGGCGGCCGTTACGGGGTGCAGCCCGGCTTGGGCGGCCACCTCCAGGAACACGTCGTGCTCCACGATGTACTGGTCGCTGTACCCGTGGGTGCCGTCATAGGCCGTCACGGCGGTGGCCCCCAGGTGCGCTGCGGCCAGCGCCGGGGGCAGGGTGTGCAGCTCGATCACGATCAGCCCGAAGCGCTCCAGGTAGGGTGCCCACCGGCGCAGGTGGTCGCGGAGGTCCTGCTCCACGTGGGCGTTGTCCAGCCGCTCGCCCCGGAAAGCGAAGGCCCCGGTGGAGCGTGCCGGCCGCCCGGGGTCCACGCGTACCGGTGCCCGGTACAGGCGGTTGTGGTCGATGAAGGTGCGCAGGTTCAGCAGGTCGCCCAGGTCGGCATCATGCTGCTCGCGCAGGTCGACGGCCAGCCGATCGGGGTCGCTCACATCGCCGAAGAGCACTTCGCCCCACACATCGGCGCGTGCCAGGGTGGCCCGGGTGGAGGCGCGGGCGGCCTCGTTGTAATCGGCCCCCACGATCAGCAGCGGGTGCTCCCGCAGGTGGCGGCCGCGCAGGGTATGGTCATGCACCAGGTCGAAGAGGTGGGCGATCAGGGTGCCGTCACCGGAGCCCATGTCGGCGAAGCCCAGGGGCTGCTCCTCCAGGGGGCGGTTGAAGAGCTCCATCACCAGCTCGTCCACCCGCTTGAAGTAGGCCCCGTGGGCACCGCCGCTGCCCCACACGTTCATGGTGCGGTCCACGTGGGCCTCCGGGCTGCCGGGCGCCCCGGTCCAGAGCACGTTGCCCGCGCCGAAGAGCAGCTCGTCCAGGCGGGCCATGGTGTGCAGGTAGCTCACGGTCACCCCGTAGGCGCTGGCCCTGGCGCTGAAGAAGGCGGCCTCGGGGAGCAGCACGGGCGCATCGATCTCCAGCGCCGCGCACCACCCCAGGTGTTGCAGCAGCACATCGGCGCCCGGGCGTTGCGGCGCGGCGATGTTGGCCAGGCGGTCCCGGCCGCGGTGGTCCATCTTGTGCCGGGCACCGTGCATGGCCAGGTGGACCAGCACGGTCCCGGCGAGCAGGCCCTCCACCATGCGCAGCAGGCGTGCCTGCACGGGCGCGGGCAGCGGGCGGGCGGCCACCGCCTCGCGCAGGGCGCCGTGCAGGTCGGCGAGCCGTTGCGCGCGCGGTGCATCGGCCAGCACGGCGGGCATGGCGATCAGCTCATCGAGCAGGCGGGGGACCGTGCCGAAGCACCGTGCCGCGCCGATCAGGGGCAGCGCTCCGGGCAGCGCCCGGTAGCGCACCCGGCCATCGGCGGCGCGCTGTTCCAGCCAGCCTTGCGAGGCCAGCAGCCGCAGCGCCACGTTGAGATAGCCGGCGTTGCCCTCGAAGCGCCCGGCCAGTTCGTCCACGTCCACCTCGCCCTGGTCCTGCAGGTGCACATGCACGCCGCGGTGCTGCAACGCCGCCAGGGTGGGCAGCACCACCAGGCCGTCCAAGTGGGTGAAGAGGTGGGCGCGGAGCTGCTTGGCGGAAAGTGAAGAGGGCATGCACAAAGGTCAGGATCTCTTCGGTTTCATTGCCGGGCCAGCTCGCTCTTGGCGAACTCCCGGTACACGGCCGTGATCCCCTCGCGCAGCCCGATCCGGTGCTTCCAGCCCATGTTGTGCAGGCGCGAAACGTCCATCAGTTTGCGGGGCGTGCCGTCGGGCTTGTCGGTGTTCCACTTCAGCTCGCCGGTGTAGCCCACGATCTCCTTGATCATCTCGGCCAGCTCCTTGATCGTGAGGTCCTCGCCGGTGCCGATGTTCACGAACAGCTCCTCGTCGTAGTTCTTCAGCAGGAAGTAGCAGGCGTCGGCCAGGTCGTCCACGTGCAGGAACTCGCGGCGCGGGCTGCCCGTGCCCCATACCTCCACGGTGGGTGCGCCGGTGACCTTGGCGGTGTGGAACTTGCGGATCAGCGCGGGCAGCACGTGGCTGTTGTTCAGGTCGTAGTTGTCGTTGGGCCCGTACAGGTTGGTGGGCATGGCGCTGATGAAGTTGCGCCCGTACTGGCGGCGGTAGCTCTCGGCCAGCTTGATGCCCGCGATCTTGGCGATGGCGTACGGCTCGTTGGTGGGCTCCAGGGTGCCGGTGAGCAGGCTCTCCTCCTTCAGCGGCTGCGGGGCCATCTTCGGATAGATGCAGCTGGAGCCGAGGAAGAGCAGCTTCTTCACGTCGTGCTCATGGCTGGCATGCACCACGTTGGCCTCGATCATCAGGTTCTCGTAGAGGAACTGAGCGCGGTACACGTTGTTGGCGTGGATGCCGCCCACCTTGGCCGCGGCCAGCACCACCACATCGGGCTTCTCCTCGGCGAAGAAGGCGTTCACCGCCGCCTGGTCCTTCAGGTCCAGCTCCTTGCTGGTGCGCGTCACGATGCGGGTGTGGCCCTCGGCCTTCAGCTTGCGCACGATGGCACTGCCCACCATGCCGCGGTGGCCGGCCACGTAGATCTTGTCGTTCTTTTCCATAGGGATGTGTTGCGTGCTGGTCGGTTACGTGTTACGCGTTCGGAGCGCGTTCAACACGGAACACGCCAACACGTCAACACGCAACGAACTACTCTTGCTCATGCAGGATCTTGTGCCCGCCCTTCTTCAGGTACACGTCGCGCTCGAAGAGCTTGATGTCCTCGGCCACCATCTCCTTCACCAGGTCCTTCAGTTCGTACTTGTGTTTCCAGCCCAGCACCTTCCGGGCCTTGGTGGGGTCGCCCTCCAAGTGGTCCACCTCGGCGGGGCGGTAGTAGCGTTCGTCAATGGCCACCAAGGTGCGGCCGGTCTTCTTGTCCACGCCCTTTTCCTTGGCGCCCTTGCCCTTCCATTCGAGCTTGATGCCCACCTCGCCGAAGGCCAGTTCCACGAAGCGGCGCACGGTGTTGGTCTTGCCGGTGGCCAGCACGAAGTCGTCCGGCTCCTTGGTCTGCAGCATCATCCACATGCCTTCCACGTAGTCCTTGGCATGGCCCCAGTCGCGCTTGGCGTCGAGGTTGCCCAGGTAGAGGATGTCCTGCAGGCCGAGCTTGATCTTGGCCACGGCGCGGGTGATCTTGCGCGTCACGAAGGTCTCGCCGCGCAAGGGGCTCTCGTGGTTGAAGAGGATGCCGTTGCAGGCGAACATGCCGTAGCTCTCGCGGTAGTTGCGGGTGATCCAGTAGCCGTAGAGCTTGGCCACGCCGTAGGGGCTGCGCGGGTGGAAGGGCGTCTCCTCGTTCTGGGCGTGGGCGCGCACACCGCCGTACAGCTCGGAGGTGCTGGCCTGGTAGAACTTCGTCTTCTTCTCCAGCCCGCATGTGCGGATGGCCTCCAGGAAGCGCAGGGTGCCGATGGCATCGGCGTTGGCGGTGTACTCGGGCAGCTCGAAGCTCACGGCCACGTGCGATTGCGCGGCGAGGTTGTAGATCTCGTCGGGTTGGATCTGCTGCACCAGGCGCAAACAGGTCACGCTGTCGGTGAGGTCGCCGTAGTGCAGGTGGAAGGGCAGGCCCTTCTCGTGCGAATCGTGGTAGAGATGGTCGATCCGGTCGGTGTTGAACAACGAGCTGCGTCGCTTGATGCCGTGCACCTCGTATCCCTTGGCCAGCAGCAGTTCGCTCAGGTAGGCGCCGTCCTGCCCGGTAACGCCGGTGATCAGGGCCACCTTGCGCTTCTTCGGGGCCCGGCCGTTGGCCACGGTGACCTTCTTGCGCGCCACCACTTTCTTGCTGTTCATGGCCCGGGCGGGCTTCTTCACGTTCGTCTTCGCCATCTGTTGCTGTTGCTTATTGCACGATGAACCACGGGTTCACCAGTTCCTGTTTGTTGTACCGCAGCGGTGCCCCGGTGGCGGGGTCGATCACCTGCCGGCCGGCCTCCTGCACGATGGCCTGCCCGGCCGCGGTGTCCCATTCCATGGTGGGGGCGTAGCGCGGATAGGCGTCGGCCGTTCCTTCGGCCACCAGGGCCATCTTCAACGCGCTGCCCATGTTGGCCAGGGCCACCGCGCCGTGCTCCTGCTCTTTCCGCCGGATGAAGGCGGCCGTCTCGGGACTGCCGTGGGAGCGGCTGGCCACCACCGTGTAAGGTCGGGCGCCATCATGCGCCAGGGGAAGCCGTTCCGCCATTGCGGCCCGTTCGTACGCCGAAAGCGCGGATGAAGTTGCCGCGCCCCGCTGGCGCCAGGCCCCGCCCCCGCTCCAGGCGAAGTACAGCACGTCCGTCACCGGCGCGTACAGCACCCCGCCGATGGGCGCCGCCGCACCGAGCGGCCCCGCGGGCAGGGCGTCCCGCTCCATCAGTGCGATGCAGATGCAGAACTCGCCGTTGCCGGCGATGAACTCCTTGGTGCCGTCCAGCGGGTCCACCAACCAGTAGCGGGGCCACCGCTGCCTTTGGTCCACGGGCACCACGCTCCCTTCCTCGCTGAGCACCGGCAGGCCCGTGCCGGCGAGCAGGTCGGTGATGGCGCGGTGCGACCGGCGGTCGGCCTCGGTCACCGGCGAGCGGTCGGCCTTGCGATCCACCTGCACGGCGCTCCCGTACACGGCAAGGACCTCCGCGCCCGCCCGCAGCGCGGCCGCGATGGCGGCGTCGATCAATGGGGGGAGGGGGCGGCCGGGCATGCGGCCGCGAAGGTACTCCCGGGCGGCGCGCCTCAGGCCTTGCCCATGATCTTGAACATGCCCGTGCCGCAGGTGGGGCAGGTGCCCTTCATCGCCCGGCGGCCATTGGCCATGATGTTCTCCTTGGGATCCTTCATGTCACGCTTCGCCTTGCACTTCACGCAATATGCTTCCACGGCCATCTGTACGGGGTTTTTGGTGGTTTCCAACGGCAAGGTAAGCGCGCCCGGCCGTGCGCCCGGCGCATTAGTTATGAACATCGGCCGGGGGGCGGAAGGCGGCCGGTCCCGCTCAAGCGACATTCTGCGGACCTTTGCGGCATGCCATGGATACTGGCGATCGAGACCGCCACGCCGCTCTGCTCGGTGGCCTTGGGCCGGGGCGAGGCAGCGGTGGCGCTGCGCGAGGTGGATGATGGCCGGCTGGCCCATGCCGAGAAGCTGAACGTGTTCATCGCCGAGGTGCTG
This sequence comes from Flavobacteriales bacterium, assembly GCA_034002325.1. Taxonomy (GTDB): domain Bacteria; phylum Bacteroidota; class Bacteroidia; order Flavobacteriales_F; family PHOS-HE28; genus PHOS-HE28. Next base: position 5,883 of record JAVFAQ010000183.1, read on the forward strand.
GACGAGGCCGGCGTGGCCATGCACCGGCTGGACGCCATCGCCGTGGGCACCGGCCCGGGCAGCTACACGGGGCTGCGCATCGGCCTCAGCGCGGCGAAGGGGCTGTGCTACGCGCTGGGCAAGCCCATCATCGGCATCAGTACGCTGGCCACCCTGGTGCAGGCCGCGCAACAACGGCACGGCCCGCTCGCCGGCACCCTGTGGCCCATGGTCGATGCCCGCCGCATGGAGGTGTTCACCCGCCCCTTCGGCCCGCACGGCGACCCACTGGCCGCCGCAGCGCCCCTGGTGCTGGACGATGCCTGGGCCGGCCGCTCCGCAGGGCATGTGGTGTTCGGCGATGGGGCCGACAAGGCCGTGGACCTCTGGCGGGTGCACCCGGCCGTGGCGCACCTGCCCGGCATACGCCCCACGGCCGCCGCCATGCTCGGCATCGCCGCGCAGCGCTTCAGCGCCGGCGACCTCGACGACCTCGCCTACCTGGTGCCCACGTACGGGAAGGAGGCGCGCACCGGCGTGGCCAAGGGTGGTCTAGCCCCCTATTAATCGGACAACGTCGTTTGGCCGTGGTGAATGTAGTCAATGGTGGTGATACGTTTGCCTCAGCAGGAGGCGACCGAAGGTGACTGCGTTACCGATGGTGTCTTGAGCG
>JAVFAQ010000184.1:0-6530 GCA_034002325.1 Flavobacteriales bacterium
GCTGGTGATCACGAACTTCCTGCCGGGGGTGTGCAGCGTCACGTAGTTGTCGTCGGCCTCGGCATGGTGGATGTCGCCGATGGCCACCTTCACCAGGCGGCCCTTGTCGCGCACGAAGATGCTGCCGGCGATCACGAAGTCGCTGCGCTGGGCCTCGGTGGGCGCGGTGCCGGCCTCCACGTGGTGGGCGTGGCGCGCCAGGGCGATCTCGATCTGCGCGCGCAGGTCGTTCTCGTCGAAGGGCTTGATGATGAAGCCCGCGGGCCGCAAGGGCTTCACGCGTTCCAGGGTGGCGGGGTCGCTGTGGCTGGTCACGAAGATGAAGGGCACCGGGTGCTTGTCGTTCACCTTGGCGGCGAGCTGCACGCCGTCGGCGCCGTCGCCCAGGTTGATGTCCAGCAGCAGCAGGTCGGGCGCCTGCGCGGCGATCTCGGCCATGGCGTCCAGGGCGTTGTCGCACACGGCGCACACGTGGTGGCCCAGTTCCTCCAGCAGCCCGCGCAGGTCCTCGGCGATGAGCGGCTCGTCCTCCACGATCAGGATGCGTACCTCAGCCATCTGCGCGCTTGAATTTCCGGATGGTCATCCGTACGGTGGTGCCCGGCCCGTTGTGTACGGCCCATTCGGCCTTCAATTTACCGGCAAAGGTGCGCACCATGTCCAGGCCGAAGCCGGTGCCCTGCGCCGCACCGTCCGGGGGCATGCCCACGCCATCATCGGCCACGGCCAGTTCCAGCGCATCGCCGTGCGGCCGCAGCACGATCCGCAGCACGCCGCTTCGCTCCCCGGGCCAGGCGTACTTCAGGGCGTTGGTCACCAGCTCGTTCAGCACCAGCCCGATGGGCACGGCGGTGTCCACGTCCAGCACGATGTCCGCCACCTCGCTCTCCAGCCGCACGCGATCGGCGCTGGCGTAGCTGGCGATCAGGCTGTGGGCCAGCTTGTGTACGTACGCGGGCATGCGCACGCCGGTGAGGTCGCCCTCGCGGTACAGGTCCTGGTGGATCAGCGCCATGCTCTTCACGCGCAGGCGGCCGTCGTTCACGGCCTGTTTGGCCTTCTCGTCGGTGATCGCGCGGCCCTGTATGCTCAGCAGGCTGCTCACGGTCTGCAGGTTGTTCTTCACCCGGTGGTGGATCTCGCGCAGCAGCAGTTCCTTTTCCTTGAGCTGCGCGCCGATCCGCTCGTTCTTGCGGGCGAGGGCGGCCTCGCTGCGGCGCTTGGTGCGGTAGGCGGCGAAGGCGGAGAGGGCGGCGATCAGCAGCAGCACGGCGCCGGCGGCCACGGCCCGCATGATCAGGGCGCGGCGCTCGGCCCGGGCACGGTGCTCGGCCAGCAGCAGGTCCTTGCGGTCGCTCTCGTACTTCTCCTGCATCTCGGCGATGCGGGCGCTGTGCTCGGCGTTGAAGATGCTGTCGTGCAGCACCGCCCAGCGTTTGTGGTGGGCCAGGGCCGAGTCCATGCGGCCCATGCGCTCGTGGTGGGCGCTGAGGAACTGGTGGGCGTTGGCCTGCACGTCCAGCGAACGGGTGGCGACGGCCAACGACAGGGCCTGTCGCAGCAGTGCCGCGGCGCTGTCGGGCCGGCCGGCCTCGCCGTGCATGCGCCCCAGGTGGGCCAGGATGTTGGCGCGCGTCTGGTCGTCCTCGCCGGCGGGCATGGCGGTGCGGGCGCTGCGCATCACCTCCAGGGCGCGTTCGGCCTGGTCCGTGCGGCCCAGCGCGTTGGCCAGGTTCATGCGGGCCGAGGCGGCGAAGAGGTCCATGCCGGCGGCGGTGAGCATGGTGTTGGCGCGGTGGTAGTACGTCACCGCGCTGTCGTGCCGCCCGGCCTCGTAGTGCAGGTTGCCCAGGTTGTTGCTCACGTTGGCCACCCACACGGTGTCGGCCAGGTCGCCGAAGAGGTGCAGGGCCGTGCCGTACTCGAGGCCGGCCTTGCCATGATCGCCCAGCTTCTCATGCACCGCGCCGATGTTGTTGTGCGCCATGGCGATGTACCAGCGGTCGCCGCTGCGCTCGAAGTGCTCCAGGGCGCGCAGGTAGTGGTCCAGGGCGCGGTCGTGCCGGCTGCGCGCGCTGTGGCACATGCCGGTGAAGTTGTGGCCCTTGCCCATCTCCAGGGGGATCCCGCTGGCATCGGCGATGCGGCGGTAGTCGTCGGCCAGTCCCAGCGCCCGGGCGGGATCGTTGAACACGGTGAGGCGCAGCATCTCCAGCAGCACCGGCAGGCGGGCGGTGTCCGGCGGCAGGCGGTGCAGCACGCGCTCAAGGCTGTCCAGGGGATCGGCGGCCTTGGCGGGCGGCACGACCAGCAGCATGACCGGCCAGGCGATGAGCAGGAGCACGGCGCGCATGGGCGCAAGTTCGCACCCGGCGGGCAATGGCGGTGAACGGCGCAGCCCGGCCTTGCGGGGGCCGGGCTGCGCGCGGGGAGAGGCGGTGCGGGCTACTGCTTCACGAAGCGGCTGCTGCCGGCCACGCCCGTGACTTGCAGCGTGTAGGTGCCCGGGGCGAGGCCCGATACGTCGATCACATCGGTGAGCAGGCGGCCCTGCATGGCCGACCGGCCGGCCGCGTCGAAGATCCGGTAGGTGCCGCCGCGGTGCTCACCGGCCAGGCCCACGTGCAACAGGCCGTTGGTGGGGTTGGGGTGCAGGGCGGGGCCGACGGGGGCGGTGTCGTCGATCCCGGTGGAAATGGTCGACCCCTCCAGCACCACGAGCACGGTGTCCGCGGCCAGGTCCACGAAATGGTCCACCACGCCCGATGGCCAGTGGACGGTGACGGAGGTGATGGCGGTGTCGGGGCCCAGGCCGAAGTGGGCGAACAGGCTGCTCATGTACCGGAAGCCGTCGCCGGAGCGGATGTCGCGGATCTGCGTGCCCAGGGCGCTCTCCACCACGATGCGGGCGCCGATGCCGTTGGTGTTGCTCAGCAGGCCCAAGGGCACCACGCGCAGCCAGTGGTTCTCATTGCCGTTGTTGTAATGCACGGTGCCGCCGTTCACATAGTCCAGGAAGCCGTCATTGTTGAGGTCGCCCACCGGTCCGTTGCTCACGGCGCCCACGCGGGTGGTGAAGGTCAGGTCGCCGTTGCCCAGCAGGATGCGGCCCCCGCCCATGATGTCCAGGGAGCCGTCGTTGTCGAAGTCGTGCGTGGTCCACTCGATGCTACCGGAGGTCTCGGGGAAGGTGGCGGCCACCGGGGTGAAGTTGCCGTTGCCGTCGTTGCGCAGCAGCTTGTGGTTGTTGTTGGTGCTGCTGCCGATGAACACGTCCATGTCGCCGTCGTTGTCGAAATCGCCCCAGGCGGCGCTCCAGCTCTGGTGGCTGTCCAGCAGGCCGTTCTGGGCGGACACATCGGTGAACACTTCGTTGCCCTGGTTGAAGAGCATGCGGTCGTGGGCGTCGCAGCCGCATTTGGCCACGAACAGGTCGGGCAGGCCGTCGTTGTTGATGTCGGTCCACAACGAGCCGTAGTTGCCGCAGGTCTCGCCCAGGCCGCCCTGGATGAACTGCAGCACGCCCTCGCCGTCGTTCATGAAGCGCACGTTGGCGGCCACGTCATGGCACACGAAGGCGTCCAGGTGGCCGTCGTTGTCGATGTCCACCATGTTGGTGCGCTGGCTGAAGATGTACTGGGGGAAGCCCTGCTGCACGAAGCCGGTGCCGTCCTGCTCGCGGATCATGAAGGTGGCGCCGCTGCCCCCGCCGTAGAGCAGGTCGTTCTGGCGGTCGCCGTTGATGTCGCCCGCGCAGAAGCTCCAGGAGGGCATGTACATGGCCTGCGGCGTGGTGATGCTCTGGCTCTGGATGCCGCCCCCGGCCTGCTGCAGGCCCAGGAGCACCTGGGTGTTGCCGGGCACGGAGACCAGGTCGTCCATGTTGTCCCCGTTCATGTCCACCACGCCCAGCGCATTGTGGCCGCTGGCGGAGTAGGGGGTGAAGGAGGGGCCGTTCTCCCACGGGGTGCCCGGGGCGCTGCTCACGTTGAAGACGAACCCGTCGTCGTCCCACCGGTCGTCGAACACGATGTAGCAGGTGGTGCCGGCGGACACGCCCACCACGGCCACGGAGAGGTAGACGCTTCCGCCGTCGTCGTCGCCACCGATGCAGGTGAGGTTGCCGCATGTGCCGGTGTACACCTGGATGCGGGTGTCCACCCCGGCGTTCTCGGGCAGGCTGGTGGAAATGGTGAGGTTGATGTCCTCGGTGGCCTGGTAGCGGTACCACATGCCGTGCTGGGCGTTGGCGCCGCCGGTGCAGTACAAGGGCGGTGGCTGGCCGGTCACCTGCGCCACGGTGTGGTTGCCGTCGGCGATCAGGGGCGCGGTGCCGCAGGTGAGCTGGCCGCGTGCGGGGACGGTGGCCACCAGGGCGGCCGCGAGCAGGAGGGGTCCGAGGTTTCTCATTCGCAGGGGGGTGTGAGTTGGTCGATCCAGTCTTCGATCATTTCCAGGGCCTCGGTGTGCAGCACCGATCGGCCCAGCAGGGGCATGCGTTGGGAGATTTCGTTGGTGTTGAGCCGGTAGTACATCATGGAGCGGTCCGCGCGGGTGGGCGCCACGATGTGGGTCTGGCCGTCGATGTGCTCATGGGGCTCCACGCAGATGCCCAGGTTGGCGGGGTCGGTGGTCTCCTCCCAGGCGAAGCGCATGGGGCGGTAGTTGCAGTAGCCGCTGGCCGAGTGGCAGTGCCCGCAGTTGATGTCCAGGTAGGCCCGCACCCGGTCCTGGAGGGGGGCGTCGCCGTCCTGCCAATCGACCATGGGCACGGCGGGCGGGTGGCCGGGCTCGAGCAGCCCCTCGGCGGCCCATTTGTCCAGCTGCTGCGCCACGCCGTCGGCATAGGTGTAGGGGCGGGCCATGTTGCGCGGGCGCGGGCCCACCGGTGCGTGCTCGCCGTGCTCCTTGTGGCACGCGCCGCATTCGGCCTCGGCGGGTATGCGGTAGTCCACCTGGTGCAGCAGGCCGTCGGTGCCGGTCCATTCCACCGGGGTGTTCGACCCGCCCAGGTCGGCCACGGCATCGGTCTGCTCATCGTTCCAGACGTAGTTGGCGAAGTGCCATTCGCCGCCCCATCGGTACATCATGCGGGTCTCGATCAGGCGGCGGACGTTGCCGGGTTGCACCTGGTCGTAGTAGAAGGTCTTGAGCAGCACCGCGCCGTCGGGGAAGTCGAGCAGGCCGCCGTTGCCGTTCCAGGCGGCCTTCACGCTGTCGGGCATCCACACGTGGCGTTGCTTCAGGGCGTGGTCGGTGAAGAGCGGGTCGATCAGGGCGTAGGGCAGCACGCCGGCCACCGGTTGCAGCTGGGCCAGGGTCCCCTGGTAGAAGTTGTACGTGGAGAGCAGCTCGTGCGGGCCGTTGGCCGGGTCGAAGTTCACCGGCGAGGCGGGCGGGGCCGGTGTGCCCGGTCCCGGGGGCACGGTCTCGTCGGGGTCCTTGCGGCAGGTGACGAGCACGGCGACGATCCCCATCAGGGCGATGATCGTGCGGAGGGAGCGGGACATGGAACGGTGAAGAGACGCCCAATATAGGGGCTGCGTTGTCCGGCGCGCCTTCCGGCCGGGCCGAAAGCGAAGCGGGCCGATGGACGAACGGTCCACCGGCCCGCTGGCCAGGCATGCCGCCTTGGCGGCCGGCCGGGTGCTCAGCTACGGATGGTGGTCTGGAACACGTCCATGATCACATCCTGGTACATATGGCCGAAGGTGGCCAGGGCCCAGGCCTTCAGCACCAGCTGGTCCTGTTGGCCGACCCAGTTGCGCGCCTTGATCAGCTCCTTCTTGAAGAGGATGCGGTCAAAGCTCACCTTCCGAAGCACTTCCTTGCTGAACTCCATCATCTTTCTTCCCTTGTCCATCATCACTTCCGGGTTTAGGCGAGGCTGAAGGTAATACGTTGGGCGCAGCGGTGGCGGAAAAGGGGCCATCGGGTTTTCCACGATCGGCCGCCGGCCGGCATGGAGAACGCAGCCGGGGGGCGATCCGTATGCGCGGCCCCCTCAGGGCACGAACTTGCGCTCGGCCACCTGCACCACCTCATCGGTGGCGGTGTTGTAGACGTAGGCCACCACGGCGCAGTTGGCCGGCTCCAGCACGTTGGCCGGCAGGGCGTAGGTGTATTGGCGCACGATCAGCTGGCCCGCGCCGGCGGTGCCGTTCACCACCACGTCGCCCCAGGCGTCGGTGACCGTGCCGCGCAGCACATGGCGGTGGGGGTAGAACTCCACGTCGCTGGGCGTGGCCTGGTTGTCGTACTGCCAGTCGATCACCGGGTCCTCGGTGAGGTAGATCACCAGGCGGTGGTCGTCGGTGAGGTCCTCGGTGAGGGTCATCTTCACCATCACCCCCACCTGCGGGCTGCCCGGCTGGTATTGCAGGGCGTTCACGTCCAGGTGCATCACCGCGGGCTGGTCGATGATGGCCTCGGTGGCGCTGCCCCAGGCGTTGTAGTCGACCAATTGGCTGCCGTTGTACGGCCGGCGGTTCACCATGCCCACCGGCAGGTACGACACGCCGAAGCTCTGC
>JAVFAQ010000185.1:0-6479 GCA_034002325.1 Flavobacteriales bacterium
GGCGGCGGGCAGGCCGCTGCGGCTGGAGCTGGCCCCGTGCAGGTGGCCGCTGATGATCACGCGCAGGGGTCCGTTCCCTTCCACGGCCGCAGGCGTGCGCCCGTTGAACGGCGAGGGCGGCACGGCCATGGCCGGAAGCAGCGCCCACCAGGCCAGTATGCCCAGCCAGCGCCTCATTCGCCCGCGTCGCCGATGGCCCGTCCGTCGCGCTCCACCCGGTTGCCGCCCTTGTCGCGCAGCTCGCCCTTCTCCCCGCGCAGCTCCACGTCGTTCAACACCACGGTCACGGGCCCGTAGCGGCCATGGCGCTCGTCCACGTCCAGCCCGTGCCCGCCGGCGTCCACCCGGGTATCGTCGATCTCCGCGCGGCTGCCCTCGGACAGGTCGATGCCATCGCCGCGGGCCTGGACGTGCAGGCCGGTGGCGCGCACCTGCGCATGGGCCACGGCCTTGAGCCCCACGCCGGCCGCATGGCCCACCACGGACCGCTGGACCTCGGCCTCGCCGCCGCGCACCACCACGGCATCGTCACCGGCGCCATGGGCCCGCAGGTCATCGATGCGTGCCAGGCCGTAGGACAGGGAAAGTTGGTCGCGCCCCCCGGCCAGGGTGCATCCCTTCATGACCAGCCGTGAGCTGAAGGTGGCGAGCAGGTCGCGGGCCGGGTCCTCCTGGAGTGCGCAATCATGGAGATCGGCGCGGGTGCGGTGGAACACGATGGCGGCCTGTGCGCGTTCCGAAGGCCCGAAACCCGCGCTGCGCACATGGCGCCAGGTGCTGGGGCGATCGGTGCCATGGAGCAGGACGCCGCCGCCACTGCGGTCCGAGGAGCCGATGCGCACCGGCATGTCGGGCAGGCCGATCAGGTCCATGGGCGATGCCGAGACGATCCGCGCGCCGCCGCGCAGGTCCAGGTCGAGCGGCGCCGCGCCCCGCACGGTGTACCCCTCGGGGACCACCAGGTCGGTGGTGAGCGCCCAGGTGCCCGGCAGCAGGTGTACGGTGCGTTCCTGCTCGTCCACGCGCACGAACGGATGGTCGCGCATGTCGGGCGCTGGTCCCTTGAAGGCGTCCAGCCCGCCACCATCGACCAGGGCGTAGGCGAAGACCTCGAGGGTCTTGCGCTGCGCGGCGCCCAGCACGCTGTACTCCAGCACACGGTCGCCGGTGGCGGGCAGCAGCCCGGTGTCCGGCACCACGAACCGCAGTTCCATCGGCACGCCCAGCCGGCCGCGTCGGCGCGACGGCACGATGGTCTTCCGCACCGGGGGCGCCAGCTCGCCGTTCGTCAGGAGCAGGCCATGCACTTCGATGGGCAGGGCCTCCACGGGCACGGCGGCCATCACCAGGGTGTCGCCCACGCTGCCATGGTCGTAGGCATGGAAGCCTTTGGGCACGTCGAGCACACGGCGGATGACCTGTTGGTTGTCGTACAGCACGGAGCGGTCCAGTTCCTTCCACGGGAACTCGCGGAAGATGGTGGCCGAGGCGCTGTCCAGCCCGGGCCCCAGCACGAGGAAGGCGCTGTCCAGGTACGCCGTGCGCGACATGCGCTCCAGATGGTGGACATAGGCCCGGAAGAAGTCCTCGTCGTTGAAGTAGACATCATGCAGCTCCTGGCTCTCGCGTTGCGCGCCCATGTAGCGCCACGCCCCGGCCACCTGGCGGATGCGGAAGGCGCTGAAGCTCTCGTAGGCCACGGGTTCCACGCGCTGCACCACGGGGTCGTAGTAGAACTTCACGTCGCTCCAGTCCAGGCTGTGGTGGCCGCCCATCACGTCGAGCAGGGCATGGCGCTTGGCCAGGCGGTCCACGTCGAACACGTCGGCCACCTTCAGTTCCGCGCGGCGCACACCGTCCATCAGGGCCACGGCCTCCTCGAACACGGCGCGCGCGGCGGTGTCCTTCTTCATGTCGTTGGTGCCGAAGGCGTCGATGGCCGCGGCCTGGTAAGCGGCGTAGGCCTCGTCGAAGCGCAATTTGTTGATGCCGTTGAGGCGGTGCTCCCAGAAGAGGCTGGGGTCGAACCGGAACAGCGGTCCCTCGGGGCGCCCGTTGTTCTCCAGCAGCTCCGGGCCGAAGTGCTCCTCGTAGGCGTAGATCCCCAGGTCGTTGTCGTTGAACCGCAATTGGATGAAGCCGTATCGCAGGGCGATGATGCCCTCGCCGGCCATCAGGCGGTGGTGCAGCCACTCGTTGAGGTACTGGCGGGTGCCGGGGTGCTGCAGGGAGAAGCGCTTCATGCCGAGGAAGCCGCCGTCCTTGCGGGCCACCACGCGGAAGGACCATTTCTCGCCCTTCACGTGGTCGGTCATCTTGCCCTTGATGCGCAGGCGCACATTGCTCTCCTCGCCGGCGAAGGCCATGGTGCCCTTGACGGTGGTGCGGTCCTCGGGCAGGATCACCCCCCGCTCCAGGGCGGCGTCCACGGTCTGTTGCAGCACGTCCAGGTCGTGCTCCTTCACCTTCAATTCCAGCAGCAGGGGTTTCTGCTGGAAGCCCTTGGGATAGTTGCGCACGATCTGGGCGGCGAACCGCTTGAGGCCCGGATGGTGGCGCTTCTTCAAGTGGCGGTCGGCCATCCATCCGCCCACCAGGCCCAGCACCAATACCACGGCCGTCCCGGCCATCACCCTCCCCGCACCGATCCGCTTCATGTTCTTCGTTGGGCTGCAAAGTAAAGGTGGGCGGGGCGGGCATCCGGGGCCGGCCCCTCGGCCGCCTCGTCCGCCTGGTCCGCTTCCTCCTCCTCCTCCGCCGCCGCCTCCTCACCGGCGATCTCCGGCTCGGAGATCACCGTCATGATGATCAGCAGCATGATGGTGTACGGGTTGAGCGAGCCCACCAGCCACGACTCGTAGGTGATGGAGAAGAGCGTGGCGAAGAGCACGGCCACACCCGCCCGGGTAAGCTTGGCGGCCTTGAAGAAGAGCAGCACGAAACTGCGGAAGTAGATCAGCAGGCCCACGATGCCCACGTTGAACCACATGGAGAGGTAGGAGTTGTGTACGCCGCCCTGGTGGCCCATGCGCTCCAGGTAGCGGTAGTGGCTGCGCATGATGGTCTCGTCCGTGGCGAAGCCCCCGCCGAAGAAGAAATAGGGCTGGATCTTCTCCCAGGCGAACTGCCAGGCGAAGTACCGACCGCTGCCCTCCTCCAAGGTGTGCAGGCGGAAGTAGTCCTGCAGGCCGAGGAAGGTGACGATGGCGGCGATGTTGCTGGTGACCACTTCGATCACGGCGATGAAGGCGATCAGCACCACCAGGCCCAGCACCGGCGAGTAGGAGAAGAAGCGGTGTATGGTGACGTAGATGATCACGGCCGCCAACGAGCCGCGGGAGCCGGAGAGCACCAGGCAGTAGAGGATGGACCCGTAGATCAGCACCAGCTCCCAGCGGGAGAACAGGCCGCGCCGCACATGGGCCAGCACCGTGACGAGCATGAACGCCAGCAGGCAGAAGATGGCCACGCCGTTGGGGTTGCCGAACACCCCGTGGAAGCGGCCGCCGATATGGGCCAGGCCGGGGGCCAGCCGCCCCATGATGATGCCGATGACCATCAGCGCCACGATGAGGAAGACCAGGTCGCGGAAGAAATCCCAGCGCTGCTCGCGGAAGCAGAACAGCACGTAGTTCGGCACGATCAGGAACATCAGCGCGTAGGACACGGTCTTCTGCACGCCGGTGGTGAGGGCGGGGGAGTACACCAGCGGGAACGCGCTGTAGATGAAGAAGGGCAGGAAGATGGCGAAGACCCGCGCCGAGGGCCGGAAGCGCTGCTCGGCCAGCAGGTAGAAGCCGGCCATGAGCACCACGCAGATGTTCTTCACGGTCTTGAAGTAGGCCAGGCTGGGCATGTCGCTGCGGGCGTCGGAGAGCACCAGCACCACCACCATGCCCATGAGCACGCCCGCCCAATCCTCGCGCTGCCGCAGCAGCACGAAGGAGAGCGGCACCACCACCATCACCAGCACGGGCGCCACCTGGGCGGCCAGCACCCAGGCGATCATCATCGCCACCAATGCCAGCCGGTCCTTGAGGAACTTGCGCATCGCGGTGCGTCAGGGAGCCTGGGCCTCCAGCCAGCGGGCCACGGTGCGGTCGCGGGCGGTGATGTACCGGCGCACACCGGCCACGTGGGCCGCCCATTCCGCCGGGCTGGCGGGCTTGCGCCAGCGCGCGGTGTGGCGGGGCATCTCGGGGGCCAGGCGGGCCTCCAGGGCGGCCAGGGCGGCCAGCATGTTCCCTTGGGCAAGTCGGTCTTGGTGCAGCGCGCGCACCTGGTCCACGAAAATGGCCTTCAGCTCGGGCGACCGCATCATCCCCAGGAACATGGCGGCCACCGGCCAGCGGGCATTGCGCTCGGCCACGGCCAGCAGGTCCTGCCCGGGCGCGGCGTGGGCGCCCAGGGCCAGGTCGGTGTCGCCCAGGATGAAGTTCCACCGGCCTTCGCGCGGGCGGCCCGCACCGCGCTCGCCGGTGTAGCGCCACACCTTCACGTTGTGGTAGGGCCAATCCTGGTTGCCCGCCATCAGCAGCGCCGCCATGTAGGCCATGAAGCCCTCCACGTCCACCTGCGCCCGCACCCGCTCCGGGACCTCCGTGCCCCGGCCGTCCCAGGCCTTCACCAGGGCCGTGAGCTCCCGGAACCGCTTCGCCTCCGCCCGCGGGCCCAGCAGGTCGTCGTACGCCACCTCCACCATGGCCACATCGCGCTTGGACAGCCCGTGCCGCCGCGCGATCTCCTCCTCATCGATGCGCTGCTGCATGTACGAGAGGCCCCAGTAGGCGCCGTTGACGTACACCACGCAGGGCCGCGAGCGGGCCACCTCCAGCGGCAGGCCGTCGCAAAGCCCTTGCAACAGCGGGTCGCGCATGAACGCCTTGGGCTGGTCGTTGCCCGCCGAGCGCAACAGCACCACTTCCGTACCGGTGCCGTCGCCGAACAGGTCCACGGGCAGGGGTTCGCGCAGCACCAGGCGGAAGGCCTTCTGCGGGAAGCCGCGCGTGACGTTGCCGTGGATGCGCACGCCGGTGGGCGCCTGCACGACCTCGCTGCCGTCCGGCGCGATCACCTGCACCAGGGCGGAGCGCTCCCAGGCCCGGCCGCGGAACATGTAGTTGCCGGGGTATTTCCACCAGCGGCCGTCACCTTGGTACATGTCGCGCATGAGATCGGTGGGCGCCATCACCGCGTGGCCGACCACGTGCAGGCCGGTGTCGGGGTCCAGCAGGGCGCCATCGTCCATGAGCACCGACACCACGGGCAGCTCGCCGTGATCGGTGAACAAGGTGGTGTGCATGCGCAAGGGGCCGGCGCGCCCCACCTCGTCCACCTCCGTCATGGACAACACATGGGCCGATGGCAGGCCCGGTGCCGGTGGCCGCCATTGCACCGCCGAAGGCACGGTGATCAGCGCGGCACTGTGGCGGTGGTCCGCGCGGGGCAACACCTCCACGGGGCCCGGCGGCCGGGGTTCCAGTCGGCCCCGCACCCCGTCGGCCGTCCACAGCGCCCCCCCGCGCGATGCGGAGACCACCAGGCCATCGGCACCGGCGTGGGCATTGGCGGGCGTCACCACGGGCACGGGACCCATGGTGCCGGGCCGCACCGTGGCGGGCCGCACCGTGGCGGTGAGCAGGGCCGTGGCGGCCACGGCCGCGGCCAGCACCAACGCACCGCCACCGCGCCGCACCGTCCTATTCCGGCGAGCTTCCGGCATGCGCCCAACGGACCAACAGGATGTAGGGTACGGCCAGCACCAAGGTGGGCAGTACCGCACCGGCGCCGCAGCCCATGCCGAAGACCAGTGCGCCGAGCACGGTGGTGCGCGGCACGCGGGGGGGCTCGGGGGCGCGCACCGCCAGCACCAGGGCCACCAGGGCGATGGCCAGCGGCAGCTGCACGCGCACGAAGGCCAGGGCCAGCGCGGCCAGCGCGGCCCACACGGCCAGCTCCCGGGCGGCGGCCACCGGGGCACGCGCGCCGAAGCGGCCCAGCAGGAAAGCGGCCAGCGCGGCGGCGAGCATCGCGAAGACCTTGTTCGGCACGTCGTAGGCGGAGAAGTGCCCCATGTTGTCCAAGATGAAGCCCATGATGTCCATCAGCACCTGTTTGGGGCCGAAAGTAGGCAGCACGGCCGCGCCGGGGCCTGTTGGCGGCACCCGGTGATGCGTTCCCCGGCCGGTACCGCAGCCCACGCGCGCCCCTGCATGGTTCCCTACTTTCGCCGCGATGTTGTTGCGAAGCTGGTCCTGCACGGCGGCCCTTGCCGGCCTGCTCGCCGCCCATGGCCAGGTGATGCACCTGCACGGCGGCCTGTTCACCGTGGCCGAAGGCACCACCGTCACCATCGAAGGACCGGTGGTGTGGCAGATGGCCGCCGATGCCGCGGTGGTCAACGACGGCACCATCGACCTGGGCACCGAGGCCCGGCTGGAGGAGGCCCCCGGCGCACCCCTTGTCGGCACCGGCACCGA
>JAVFAQ010000186.1:0-6496 GCA_034002325.1 Flavobacteriales bacterium
GCCCACGCCCATGTACGGGAAGCCCGCGCCGGCGAAGGCCATGTACTGCAGGGCCTTCACGCTGCCGTCGTAGCGCTCCAGCACGTTCACCAGCCCGGGTGCCGGCGCGTAGGGGCTGTGGCCCACCACGATGGTGCGCGCCGGTGCGCCGGGCGCACTGCGGAAGCCGGCGGCCATGGTGGCGACCCAATCGCGGCCGGCGGGCGTGCAATCGGCGTCGGTGAGCAGCACGTGCGGGTGCCGGGCCGCGCGGATGCCCACGCCCAAGGCCAGCTTCTTGCCGTAGCTGAACTTCTCGTCCGCCTGGATGGTCACCGGGCGCAGGGCGGGGTACCGCCGCTTCCATTGGTCCAGCAGCAGCCCGGTCTCGTCGTCGCTGCGGTCGTTCACCACCACCACCTCGAAGTCGCGGTGGTCCTGGTCCATCACCAGCGGCAGCAGGCGCTCCAGGTCGTGCGCGGCGTTGCGGGCACAGATCAGAACGCTCACGGGCAGGTCGCGGTCGGGTTCCACGGTGGCCTTGCGCAGCACGAAGGGCGCGAACATGGCCGCATGGAACAGCAGGAGCACGAGCAGCGCGCCTGCCAGCAGCCAGGTCTCCGGGGGCCAGAAGTGCATGGGTGTGATAGGCCGGGAGGCCCAAGGGATCGGGGCGAAGCTATCCGCGCGGCCGCTGCCACCGGGGGGCGCGCGCTGTCAGTTATGAACACCGGACGCAGGAGGGGCCGGGGCCATGCCGCCGGATCGACCGCGCGACCCGGCACATTCAATTCGTCCACACCGCGTAGCCCTTGCCGCGCAGCTCCCGGGCCAGGCCCTTCTCCACCTCCAGCGCCTCTTCGCGGCACAGCGGGCCGATGTGCCGGTACAGGCCGGGGCGCAGGTAGATGCCGTACTTGCGCACGATATCGCTGCTGAGCTTGTGCCCCGTGGCCGTGCGCGCACCGGTCTTGTGCTGCTCGAAGCGCACCTTCGGGTCCTTGCTGGTCTGCCCCACGTACAGGCACTCCAGCACGCCGTTGTACTGCGGGTTGGCCGCGCGGAAGCGGCGGTCCTCGGTGAACACCTTGCGGGCGAGCTCGATGACGTAGACGGTGTGGACGACCGGCATGGCGCGAAGATCGCCCATGGGCCGGCACCGCGCCCCGCTACCTTCGCGCCCGCCCTCGCCATGCCGTTCCCCTTCGCCATACAAGCCACCGACCCGGCCTCCCATGCCCGTGCCGGCGAATTGCGCACGGACCACGGCAGCGTCCCCACGCCGGTGTTCATGCCCGTGGGCACCCTGGGCGCCGTGAAGGCCGTGCATCCGCGCGAGTTGCGCAACGACCTGGATGCGCCGATCATGCTCAGCAACACCTACCACCTCTACCTGCGGCCGGGCATGGAAGTGCTGGAGCATGCCGGCGGGCTGCACCGCTTCAACGGGTGGGACCGCCCGATCCTCACCGACAGCGGTGGCTTCCAGGTGCATTCGCTCAGCGACATCCGCAAGATCACCGAGGAGGGCGTGCGCTTCCAGAGCCACATCGACGGCAGCCGCCACCTGTTCACCCCGGAAAGCGTGATGGACCTGCAGCGCAGCATCGGGGCGGACATCGTCATGGCCTTCGATGAATGCACCCCGTGGCCGTGCGAGCGCGCCTACGCCGAGCAGAGCATGCACCGCACCCACCGCTGGCTGGACCGCTGCATCGAACGGTTCAACGACACGGGGCCGAAGTACGGCCACGACCAGGCGCTCTTCCCCATCGTGCAGGGCAGCACCTTCCCGGAGCTGCGGGAGCGCAGCAGCGCGCACATCGCCGCGAAGGGCGCCGTGGGCAACGCGATCGGCGGCCTCAGCGTGGGCGAGCCCGAGGAGGAGATGTACGCCATGGCCGAGCTGTGCTGCGCCATCCTGCCCAAGGACCGGCCGCGCTACCTCATGGGCGTGGGCACCCCGTGGAACCTGCTGGAGAACATCGCGCGCGGCATCGACATGTTCGATTGCGTGATGCCCACCCGCAACGGCCGCAACGGCATGCTCTTCACCCTGCAGGGCGTGATGGGCATCAAGAACCGCCAATGGGCCGACGACCATTCGCCATTGGACCCCGACGCGCACAGCTGGGTGGACACCGCTTACAGCCGCGCCTTCGTGCGCCACCTCTTCCAGAGCAACGAGTTCCTGGGCCAGCAGATCGCCAGCCTGCACAACCTGGGCTTCTATCTTGCATTGATGCGACAGGCCCGCGAACGGATCATGGACGGTAGCTTCACCGGGTGGAAGAACGCCTTGTTGCCGAAGTTGAAGACACGACTATGAAGGGCATGCCTGCTGTTCCATGTCCCATGTCCGATGTCCCATGCGAAATGCACCGTGGAAGAGCATTTCGCATGGGACATCGGACATAGGACAGCCGACGACCATCCCCCGATGCTCCGCACCCTGGACCGTTACATCATCCGGCAGTTCCTCGGGACCTTCCTCTTCATCCTGGTGGTGATCATGCTCATCGCCGTGGTGTTCGACATCAGCGAGAAGACGCAGGATTTCGCCAAGATGAACGCCGGCTGGCGGGAGATCGTGGTGGACTACTACGTGAACTTCGTGATCTACTACAGCAACCTGTTCAGCGGGCTGCTGATCTTTTTGGCCGTGCTGCTGTTCACCAGCCGCCTGGCGCACCGCACGGAGATCATCGCCATGCTCAGCAGCGGGGTGAGCTTCCCGCGGGTGATGTGGCCCTACTTCGTGGCGGCCACCATCCTCACGGGGGTGTCGCTGGTGACCAACCACCAGGTGCTGCCGGCGGCCAACAAGGTGCGGCTCGCCTTCGAGGAGGAGCACATCCGCGTGTCGTACTACGTGAAGGACAAGCACCTGCTGCGGGAGATCAGCCCCGGCACCATCGCCTACTTCGAGAGCTTCAACGCCAAGGAGCAGCAGGGCTACCGCTTCAGCCTGGAGGAGTGGCGGGACGGCGAGCTCACGCGCAAGCTCACCGCCGACCGTGCGCGGTACGACAGCATCACCGGGGCCTGGGCGGTGAGCGATTACCTGATGCGCACCCTGCATCCCGATGGCGACGTGCTGGTGCGCGGGCACGAGCTGGACACGATCATCCCGCTCAAGCCGTCGGACATGGGCCAGCGCTGGGAGTTCGCCATGGCCATGGGCTGGGCGGAGATCAACGACTACATCGCCAAGAAGCAGGCGCAGGGCGACGGCTCGGTGATGCCCTACCGGATCGAGAAGCACCAGCGCACCTCCTACCCGTTCGCCACGTACGTGTTCACCCTCATCGGCGTGAGCCTCGCCAGCCGCAAGGTGCGCGGCGGCACGGGCCTGCACCTGGCCTTCGGCGTGCTGCTGGCGCTGATCTACATCTTCGCCATGAAGCTCACCACCGTGGCCGCCACCAATGCGGGCCTCGACCCCCTGATCGCCGTGTGGCTCCCCAACATCATCTTCGCCCTGGTGGGCGTGGTGCTCTACCGCCGGGCCCCGAAGTAGTGCGCCACCCGATGCTCGCCGACCGCCTCCTCGACCTGGTGCTCCACACCTCCCTGGCCGGCATCAAGCTGCCGGCGGGCATCGATGTGCTCGATCCCCTGCGCGGCGACCATGCCACCGAGGTGCGCCGCATCGTGCAGCTCTTCCACCGGAAGTTTTTCAGCGATGACCGGCCGCGCAAACTGATGCTCGGGATCAATCCCGGCCGGCTGGGCGCGGGCAGCACCGGCCTCTGCTTCACGGACACGAAGCGCTGTGAGAGCGACCTGGGCATACCGGTGAACGGCATGCGCACCCACGAGCCCAGCAGCGACTTCTTCTACCGCGTGGTGCGGGCGGCCGGTGGTCCCGAAGCGTTCCATCACGCCGTGTACGTGCAGGCCGTATGTCCGCTCGGCTTCGTGAAGGAAGGGCCCCGGGGCAAGCCCATCAACCTCAACTACTACGATGAGCCCGCGTTGCAGCGCGCGTTGACGCCGTTCATCGAACAATGGCTGCGCGACCTGGTGGCCACCGGCATGCGCACCGACGTGACGTATTGCATCGGCACGGGGAAGAACCTGGCCTATCTGGAAAAGCTCAACAACGAGCTGGGGCTGTTCGATCGCATCGTGCCGCTGGAGCACCCGCGCTACGTGATGCAGTACAAGTCGCGGAGCATGCAGATGTACATCGACAAGTACCTGCGGGCGCTGTTCGGATGATGGTGGGGCCGGCCATGCGCATGGTCCGCGTGGCGCCGGGACGATCGCTCAGATCAGGCCCCACTTGAAGGCGAAGATCACCAGGCCGGCCTTGCTCTTGATGCCGAACTTGGCGAAGACGTTCTGTCGGTAGCCGTGTACCGAGCGGGTGGCCACGTTCATGCGCTCGGCGATGGCGTCGTAGGTGAGCTCGTCCTCGTGGCAGGCCAGCCGCACGAACTCCAGCTCGCGCTCGGTGAGCCGCGCCAGCACCTGCTCCCGCCGGGCGGCGAAGGCGGCCCGTTCGCCCTCGTTCTCGCGCAGCCACCGTTGCTGCTCGTCGTCCACGTAACGCCCCACGGTGGCCACCTGGTCCAACGCGATGTTGAAGCCGCGCTTGCCCACGGTCTTGAGCATGAAACCGCACGCCCCCGCGCGGATCGCCTTCAGCATGGACTCCTCGGTGAGGTCGAAGGTGATCGCCAGGGCACGGGTGGACGGGGTGTTGGCCCGCATCCAGGCGATGGTCTCATAGCCGTCCATCACCGGCATGCGCAGGTCCACCACGGCCACCGCCACATGCACGCCGTTCTGCACCGCCTCGATGTACTCCTGCCCGTCGCCGGCCTGCAGCACCACCCGGTACCGCTCCGAGCCGTCGATCATATCGGCCAGCACCTGCCGGAACAGGGTCTGGTCGTCCACCACCGCGATCGGTATCCTGTCGTCCGCTTCCATGGTCCGGCCCTTGAAATGCGCAGCCCGCGGCCTGCTTCCCGCCCTGGCACTGCCGGGCCAATATAACGGTGCCCGGCGTACCGACGGCCGGCATCGGTCAGGGACCGGTGCGCCCCCGCACACTGGGCGCGGCTTGGTGCCGCTGCCTATATTGGGGCCATGGAGACCCGCCGCCTGCACGACATACCGGAGCACCAGCTCAAGACCGCCCCCCAGGCCATCGCCATCGCCACCAAGGAGGAGGGCCGGTGGAAGGCGTACAGCACCCGGGAGCTGATCGATACCGCCGACCTTGCGGCCCTGGGCCTGATGAAGCTGGGGGTGGGCCCCGGCGACAAGGTGGCCATCGCCAGCGGCAACCGCAGCGAGTGGTGCATCGTGGACCAGGCGGTGATGCGCATCGGTGCCATCGGCGTGCCCATCTACCCCACCAGCAGCGCCGAGGACTACGCGTACGTGCTGGGCCATTCCGGGGCGAAGGTGGCCTTCAGCTCCAACGCCGAGGTGCATGCCAAGGCCGCCGCCGCGCAGCCCCGGTGCCCGCAGCTGGCCCACTTGTTCACCTTCGACCGGCTGGACGGGGCGCGGCACTGGACCGAGGTGACGGCCCTGGCCGACGAGGCCGGGCGCCCCGAGCTCGAGCGTTGCAAGCAGCAGGTGCGGCATGACGACCTGGCCACGATCATCTACACCAGCGGCACCACCGGCCGGCCCAAGGGCGTGATGCTCACCCACCGCAACATCCTCAGCAACGTGCTCGCCAGCCGCGCCTGCCTGCCGGTGGACGACCAGGCCACGTGCATCAGCTTCCTCCCCCTCTCGCACATCTACGAGCGCATGCTCATGTACCTGTACCTGTACACGGGCGTGAGCATCCATTTCCAGGAGACGCTGGACGACCTGGGCGACCGCATCCGCGAGGTGCGCCCCGACGTGTTCACCGCCGTGCCCCGGCTGCTGGAGAAGATCTACGACCGCATCGTGGCCAAGGGCGACGAGCTCACGGGCATCAAGCGCCGCCTCTTCTTCTGGGCGCTGGACCTGGGCCACCGGTACGAGGTGAACGGCCGCGGCCCGTGGTACGACCTGCAACTGGCCATCGCCCGCCGGCTGATCTTCAGCAAATGGCAGGCGGCCCTGGGCGGGCGCACCCGCGTGGTGGCCAGCGGCAGCGCCGCCCTGCAGCCCCGGCTGGCCCGCGTGTTCACCGCCGCCGGCATCCCCATCACCGAGGGCTACGGGCTCACCGAGTCTTCCCCGGTGATCAGCGTGAACACCCTGGACAAGGGCGGGATGCGCTTCGGCACCGTGGGCCGTCCCCTGCCCGGCGTGGAGGTGCGCATCGCCGACGACGGCGAGATCCTGGCCCGCGGGCCCAACATCATGGCCGGCTACTACCAGGACGAGGAGATGACCCGGGAAGTGGTGGACGCCGAAGGCTGGCTCCATACCGGCGACATCGGCGAGATCTCCGCGGACGGCTTCCTGCGCATCACCGACCGCAAGAAGGAGATCTTCAAGACCAGCGGCGGCAAGTACATCGCCCCGCAGGTGATGGAGAACAAGCTCAAGGCCT
>JAVFAQ010000187.1:0-6485 GCA_034002325.1 Flavobacteriales bacterium
CCCGGACATGGAGGTCCATCTGGCCACGCAGCACGATCCCATCGATCCGCTCCATCCGGCCGTGGTGCTGCACCGCCTTCCGCACCGGAAGGGGGCGGGCTACCTGCTCAACGGCCCCCGGTTGCGCGCCTTGGTGCAGCGCATGGCCCCGCACGTGGTGAACGCGCATTACGCCACGGGCTACGGAACGCTGGCGCGCTGGGCCGGTCGGGCGCCCGTGGTGCTCAACGTATGGGGCAGCGATGTGTACGATTTTCCGGAGGACGGCCCGCTGCGCCGCAAGCTGGTGCAAGGCAACCTGCGCCGGGCCCGACTGCTGGTGAGCACCAGTGAGGCCATGGCCGACCGCGTGCAGGTCCTTTGTCCGGAACTGCCCCGCGCGGAGGTGGTGCCGTTCGGCGTGGACACGGAGCTCTTCCGGCCACCCGATGCCCGGGCAGTGCGGAGGCCGGTGGTGGGCACGGTGAAGGTGCTCGCCCCCAAGTACGGCATCGACACCCTGTTGCGGGCCTTTGCCTCGGTGGTGCGGGACCATGGCCATGATGCCGGGCTGCGCTTGGTGGGCGATGGGCCCCAGGAGGGGGAACTGCGGTCCTTGGCGGCGGAGCTGGGCTTGGCCGACCGGGTCGAGTTCGTGCCTCGCGTGGCCCATGGACTGGTGCCGCAGGAGCTGGCCCGCCTCGATGTGTACGCGGCGTTGAGCCGGTCGGACAGCGAGAGCTTCGGTGTCGCGGTGATCGAGGCGTCGGCATGCGGACTGCCGGTGGTGGTGAGCGATGCCGGCGGCCTGCCGGAAGTGGTCGTGGACGGCATCACCGGCCACGTGGTGCGGCGGGAGGACCCGCAGGCGGCGGCCGCGGCCATCGCCGGCCTGCTCGCCGACGCGGGCCGCCGCGCACGGATGGGCCGCGCCGGCCGGGACCATGTGGTGCGGCACTACCGGTGGGCGGACTGCGTGGAGCGAATGGCCGCTGTGCTGCGGCGGGCGGCGGGCCGGTAGGGAGGATGGCGCGCGCATGGGCCTGCTACATTTGGCGGCCATTGATGCGCACCACCATCATCATAGCCCCCGGCGCGCGCACCAAGCACTACTGGAGCGACCTGTGGCGCTACCGGGGCCTGCTCGGTTTCCTGGCCTGGCGCGATGTGATGGTGCGCTACAAGCAGACGGCCATCGGCGTGCTGTGGGCCGTGGTACGCCCGCTGATCACGTTGGCGGCCATGTGGTTCATCGGCTGGCTGTTCGGCTCCACCGTACCTGAAGGTGTGCCCCGCGTGCTGCTCGTGGCCGCCGCCACCATGCCCTGGCAACTCTTCGCTTCGGCCTTCGATGGTGCCGCCAACTCCATGATCGGCAACAGCAACCTGGTGACCAAGGTGTACTTCCCCCGCATGGTCCTGCCGCTCAGCACCGTGCTGGTGAGCCTGATCGACATGGCCGTGGCGCTGGTGATCCTGTTCGTGCTCATGCTCCTGCACGCCCACCTGCCCGGCCCCGAAGTGCTGTTGCTGCCGGTCTTCCTGGCGTTGGCGGTGCTGGCCGCCCTCGGCACCGGCCTCTACATGGCGGCGCTCAACGTGAAGTACCGCGACTTCCGCTACATCGTGCCGGTCATCGTGCAGTTCGGCCTGTACATCACCCCCGTGGCCTTCAGCAGCAGCGATGTGTTCGCCAACCCGCGCGTCCCCGAGGCGGTGAAGTTCATCTTCGCCTGCAATCCCATGGTGGCCGTGATCGACGGCTTCCGCTTCTGCCTGTTCGGCGGCGACATGCCCATCCACTGGCCGGGCTTCCTTACTTCACTGGGCGTTTCCCTGCTCCTGTTGGTGCTGGGCGTCCGTTACTTCCGGCGCACCGAGAAAGGCTTCGCCGACATCATCTGACCCATGGGCACGCCGATCATCACTGCGGAAGGATTGGGCAAGCGCTTCGTGCTCCACGGGCAGCGGGAACGCTATACCGCGCTGCGCGATGTGATCGGGCGCAAGGCGCGTTCGCTGCTCAAGGGCGGCGGCCCGGACACCGTGCCCCAGGCCTTTTGGGCGCTGAAGGACCTTTCGTTCACCATCAACGAAGGCGATCGCGTGGGCATCGTGGGCCGCAACGGCGCGGGCAAGAGCACATTGCTGAAGGTGCTGAGCCGCATCATCGATCCCACCGAGGGCCGCGTGGAGATCAAGGGACGCCTGGCCTCATTGCTGGAAGTGGGCACCGGCTTCCACCCCGAGCTGAGCGGCCGCGAGAACATCTACCTCAACGGCTCCATCCTCGGCATGAGCCGCGCCGAGATCACCGCCCGGTTCGATGAGATCGTGGCCTTCGCCGAGGTGGAGAAGTTCCTCGATACCCCCGTGAAGCGCTACTCCAGCGGCATGTACGTGCGGCTGGCCTTCGCCGTGGCGGCGCACCTGGAGCCCGAGATCCTCGTGGTGGACGAAGTGCTCGCCGTGGGCGACGCGGAGTTCCAGCGCAAGTGCATCGGCAAGATGAAGGAGGTGAGCTCCGGCGGCCGCACGGTGCTCTTCGTCAGTCACAACATGGCCGCCGTGCAGAACCTGTGCAACAGCGCGATGTACCTGCGCCATGGGCAATTGGTGATGCAGGGCGACACCCCGTCGGTGGTGGCCGAATACCTGCGTTCGGCCGAGACCAGCACACGGATCGACCTGGCCGCCCGCGACGACCGGCAGGGCAGCGGGGCCATCCGCTTCACCGGCTTCTCCCTGTGCGATGGCGCGGGCAACGACCTGGCCGCCGCGATGACCGGCTCGCCCGTGGTCTTCCGCTTCAGCTTCACCGCCCCGACAGGCCCGCTGCGCAACCTGCACCTGGCCATGGGCATCGACGATATCTATGGCCAGCGCATCCTGCACCTGAGCAACGAGACCACCGGACAGGTCTTCGCCGATGCCACCGGTGCCACGCACATCGACATCCGTTTGCCGCGCTGCCCGCTGCTGCCCGGCACATACGGCTTCACCCTGTTCTCCACGGTGAACGGCGAGATCGCCGACTACCTCTTCAATGCGGGCACCTTCCATGTGGAGAGCGGCGACTTCTTCGGCACCGGGCGGCTGCCCGCCGGGGACCAAGGTTCCTTCATCGCGGAGCACAGCTTCTCCATCGCCTGAGATGAACGCGCTCCACCTCCTCCGGCGGATCAAGTGGAACCGCGCGCACGGCACGCGGTGGAGCGACATGCGCTACTACGGCCGGTGGAAACGCTCCCTGCGGCCCGGCGCCAACTCCATGGACGAGCGCACCGCATGGATCACCTTCCCCGCGATCGATCGGCTGAAGAAGCTGTTGAAGCCCACCGACC
The DNA here is from genome assembly GCA_034002325.1 of Flavobacteriales bacterium. Taxonomy (GTDB): domain Bacteria; phylum Bacteroidota; class Bacteroidia; order Flavobacteriales_F; family PHOS-HE28; genus PHOS-HE28. The sequence goes on from JAVFAQ010000187.1 coordinate 3,324, forward strand.
GGGTGTTCGAGTACGGGGGCGGCGGAAGCACCCTCTTCTGGCTGGACCGCGTGGCCGAAGTGGTGACCGTGGAACACGATCCGCAGTGGTACGCCGCGTTGGAAGAGCGCATGGGGCAGGAGGGAGGCGGCCGCTGGACGGGGATCCACATGCCGGCCACACCGGGAACGCTCGTCCCCGCACCCGATCCCGCGGAGCCTGCCCACTACGCATCGGCCGATGCCGCATCGCAGGGCTTCCACTTCAAGGACTACGTGCATGCGATCGACCGCTTCCCCGATGCGCACTTCGATGTGCTGATGATCGACGGCCGTGCGCGCACCAGCTGCCTGGCCTATGCCATGCCCAAGATCAAGCGCGGTGGCCTGCTGGTGCTGGACAATGCCGAGCGTACCTATTACACGGAGCGGAACACCGGTGTGCTGCAAGGTTTCGATGTGGTGCTGGCGGGCATGGCCCCGGTGATCTTCAACCGCGACCTTTCGGAAACGCGCATCCTCCGAAAAAGGTGAAGATGCCCGGAGCCACCCCCATCATCGTTTTCGCCTACAAGCGGCCCGACCTGCTGCGCAACACGCTGGAGAGCCTGGCCTTGAACGCGCCGGCCGCACAATGTCCGCTGCACATCCACTGCGATGGCCCTCGCACCGATGCATCCGCGGCCGACATCGAGGCCATCCGCCAGGTGCGTGCGATCGCGCATGCGGCCCAGGGGTTCGCTTCCGTGGAAGTGCGCGCTGCCGAAGTGAACAAGGGACTGGCCCGCTCGGTGATCGACGGTGTGACCGAAGTGATCGATCGCCATGGCCGCGCGATCGTGGTGGAGGATGATTCCCTGTTGTCGCCCCACTTCCTGCGCTTCATGATCGACGCGCTGGACCTGTACGAACAACATGAGCGGGTCTTCAGCATCGGGGCATGGAACTATTTCAATGGCCCGGACGGAGCACCGGAGAACTTCTTCATCCGCTACCCCGACAGCCAGGCGTGGGCCACGTGGAAGCGTTCATGGGACCTGTTCGACCAGGATGGGCCCCGCCTTATGCGGCGGCTGAAGCAGGGCGGCCTGCTGCGGAAGCTCGATGCCGATGGCCGTGTGAAGGAATACGCGCGCATGCTGGCCGATCAGGTGGCCGGACGGATCGATAGCTGGGCCATCCGTTGGACGGCGAACTGCATCCTGCAGGACAAGCTCGCCTTCTTCCCGGCCACATCCCTGGTGCGCAATGTGGGCATCGGCCCCGGCGCCACGCATGAGGCCGGCGGCCACGACCACAACCGCGACCTGCGCCTCGCCGATGCCCCCGTGCCGGTGCGGCCCATGGAGGTGCGGGAGACCTCATGGGCGTTGGAGGCATGGGCGGCCTACCGGAAGAGCAGGCTCCACCCCAGGCCGCTGAACCCCACGCTGAAGGACCGCTTCTGGTGGGCGCTGCCCGCTGGTGTCCGGCGGTGGCACCAGCGGAGGCGGAAGGGCCGGGCATGAGCGGCCGGGCCGCGCTACCTTCACCCGCCGCGCCGCATGCCGGACCAGACAGGATGAACATGCTGAAAAGGCTGGTACACCGGGCGGTGTACGGCAAACCCTCCGAGATATCCAGGCTGCTCGCCCAGGCCAACGCCTTTCCGCGCCACACGCCGCACAGCTTCCGGTACCGGTCGTACACCCTGCGGGCAACGGACTTTCTTTCCGTGGTGTGGCAGATCATGGAGCTGTTCGAGGAGGAGCGGCTGCGCTTCAACACCACCACGGAGCGGCCCGTCGTGATCGACTGCGGGGCCAACGTGGGCATCTCCGCGCTCTACCTGCGGTCGCTCCATCCGGGCTGCCGGCTCATCTGCTTCGAGCCCGACGCCGCCGTGTTCGAGCACCTCCAGGCCAACCTCGAGGCCAACGGGGCCGGTGATGTGGAATGCCATCGCGCGGCCGTTTGGACCCATGCCGACGGCGTGGCCTTCGTGGGGGACGGGGCCGATGGCGGTGCGGTGGCCGCCGGGCCGGGCGCGGTGCAGGTCCCCTCGGTGCGCCTGAAGGACGTGCTGGCCCGGCACCCCGCCATCGACCTGCTGAAGATCGACATCGAAGGCGCCGAATGCGAGGTGATCCTGGACTGTGCCGAAGAACTGGAGCGGGTGCGGCACCTCTATGTGGAGTACCACTCCTTTCCCGGCCGGGAACAACGCCTGCATGAGGTCCTGGCCGCGCTCGCCGCCAGCGGCTTCCGCTATCAGGTGGAACGCCTCGGCGTGCGCGGCAAGCAACCGTTCCTGGCAACGGCGGACGGCCCGATGGACCTCCAGTTGGACATCCATGCCGTGCGCCGGTAGGCACCCGCACGATCGGGCATCGCACCTTTGCCCACGCTCGTGAAGGTCGTACACCTCAATACCACCGATTTCGGCGGCGCCGCCATGGCCGCCCGGCATCTGCACGAGGCGTTGCTGGAGCGGGGCGTGGAAAGCCACCTGCTCACCCTTGCCCGTACGCGGGACGACATTCCCCGCCATGTGCAGGTCGAGCCGTTCGGCCTCACCGGCCCCGCATGGGCAGGCAAACTGCGGTACAAGTGCCGCCGGCTGATGGAGCATATCGGTGCGGTGGAGGACAGGAGCACCGGACCGGACAACCGGAACCTGCGGGACCGCCCGCCCGGGCACGAGATCTTCACCCTGCCGTATTCCTGGTTCTCCGTGCTGGACCATCCGGTAGTGAAGCGGGCCGATGTGCTGCACCTCCATTGGACCGGCCAAGGGCTGATCGACCATGCCGACTTCTTCGGCCGGTGCACCAAGCCGGTGGTGTGGACCTTCCATGACATGAACCCCTTCACCGGTGGCTGCCACTATGCGGGCGATTGCACCGGGTACCGCGACCGGTGCGGCGATTGCCCCCAGTTGAAGGACAGGCGAAAGGCGGGCACCTTTTGGAGCTATAAGCGGAATGCCCTGGCCGGGGTGCCCATGGAAAGGTTGCGCTTGGTGACGCCCTCCCGCTGGCTCGCGGACCTCGCGGGATCGAGCTCCCTCATGCACGGGCGCACCTGCCAAGTGGTGCCCAATGGCTTCGACACCGCGCACTTCCACCACCATGACCGGGCCGCCGCTCGCCGGGAACTCGGCATCGGTGCCGATCGGAAGGTGGTGCAGTCCAGTTCGCTGGAC
>JAVFAQ010000188.1:0-6435 GCA_034002325.1 Flavobacteriales bacterium
GGGCGATGGCCAGTGCCAGCATCACCCCGGCGAAGGCGATGGAGAGCGCCCACTTCAGGGTGGTGAGCGCGCCGAGGCCCATGCCCTGCGTCCAGCCTTGGAACAGGGAGTGGGCGTACGACACCGGGCGCCCGTGGGCCGTGAAGTCGATCTGGTAGTACAGGTTGAGGAACATGAACTCGCGCAGGGCGCCGGCGCCGATGGCCGTCAGCGCGATGCCCAGGATCGCCGCCCGCCGCCGGTTCATGCCTTGCGCGGGGCGAAGCGCTTCACCCAGATGTACCACAGCAGGAACACCCAGCCGTACACCACCACATAGAAGGTGTAGTCGTGGTTGAAGGTGAGCAGCTCGTAGTCGATGGACACGATCACGCACAGGGCGGCGATGCGCACGGCGTTGATCAGGTGGATGCTCGCCAGGCCCAGCACGGCGAACCAGCCCTTGTGCTTCCATGGGCCGGGGTAGGCCAGCAGGAAGATCAGGAACACGGCGAAGAGCCCGGCCCCGTTGCAGGCGTCGCCGATCCACAAGTGGTGGCCGCCCTGGATGCCGATGTAGCGGTTGTTGTCCTGCACGGGCGCGGGCAGCAGTTCGTGCCCCATGGCCTCGAGCAGGCCGCCGCTGAGCCAGGCGAGGTTGTCGATCAGGGCGCGGTCCAGGGCGCCGTGGGGGTGGAGGACCCCCTCGTAGAGCAGGTACCAGCCACCGTACGACAAGGCGGCCACGAGCAGGAATCGAACGAAGGGATCGGGCTTCGCCACCGACGGGGTGGGAAGGGCGGGCATTATTCGCCCTGCTTCAGTGCACGGCGCATGCGCCAGGCCTTGTGGCCGCCCAGGATGGCGCCGGCCGCGGCCAGCAGGCCCAGCCCACCGTCGATGGGGATGCACGGCGGCGGCCAGCACGGCGGCGTACCACCGATGGGGGGCGCGGCCATCAAAAACCCTGTCCAAGGCGCCAGGAACAGGGTGAAGGTCAGGAGGGCGCGGGTCACTTTGATCATGGATGCGAAAACACCAAGCGTGGCCAAAAGTAGGCAATCCGCACCGACCCCGGCAAGATCATTTTCTCCGTCGATGCCCAAGGCCCTTTCATCATGGCCAATAGTGCGCCCGTCCGGGGGTGCGACTATATTTGCCGCCTTCCGGGTCCCACGGCCGGCCGGGCAGCCCCTGACCGGGCCGGGTGCCGATGGACCTCCCAATGGCCGCGAAACGACCGCACAAGCTCGAGTCCCGATCGGGGATCGTGGACGCCAAGGACGTGCGGACCCTGCTGCGGATCGCCTCGCGCAACTGGTACATCGTGGTGGTCGCCGTGGTGCTGGCCTCCATCCTGTCGTTCCTCTACAGCTACCGCCTGCCCGTGATCCATGGGGCCAGCACCCAGCTGCTGCTGAAGGACCGCGAGACCTACGACTACCAGGCCCAGATGTACAAGAGCCTGGGCTATGCCGGGGTGTACGGCGACCTGGTGAACCAGAAGCGCGTGCTCACCTCGTACGACCTGATCAACACCACGCTGGACAAGCTGGACTTCGACATCTCCTAATACATCGTGGGCCGCTTCAAGACCTCCCCGGTGCATGGCACGCTGCCCTTCAAGGTGGAGATGGAGGTGTCCGACCCGGGCTTCTACGAGCGGCCCATCGACCTGCGGATCATCGACCTGGAGGAGTATGAGCTGAGCTACGAGCACAACGGCGAGATCCTCCAGGAGCGCCACCGCTTCGGCGAGCGCACCGGCCACCACGGCCTGCGGCTGCGCGTGGACCTGAGCTCGCACGTGCACGAGGGCAACCTGGCCAACCAGAAGGAATCCGACTACCGCCTGGTGAAGCACAGCCGGCACCGCATGATCGGCCAGTGGAAGAGCCGCATCCAGATCACCAACCACGACTACACCACCATCCTGCAGATCAACGTGGAGGACGAGGTGGCCGTGCGCGCCAAGATGTTCCTGGACTCCCTGAGCAAGGTGTACATCGACTACACCCTCCAGAGCGAGTTCGACATCAACCACAACACCGTGGTGTTCATCGACAAGCAGCTCGAAGAGGTGCTCGACTTCCTGCATCGCGACGAGGCCGAGATCCAGGCGTACAAGGCCGACAAGGACATCCTGGACCTGAGCCGCGAGGAGCAGCTCTACTTCAACGAACTGGTGAAGTACGACAACCGCCGGCGCGAGATGATGCTCGAGGTCGGCTCGCTCGACGCCCTGGAGGAATACCTGCGCAACAGCACCGACGAGCGCCTGCTGCCCCCCGCGGTCTTCATCACCGACGACGGCTACCTGAAGCAGACCCTCACCGAGCTCTACGGCATGCAGATCGAGCGCAGCCGCATGCTGTTCGACGGCACCGAGGACAACACGGGCATCCAGCGCAGCGACGTGATGATCGAGTCCGCCCGCAGCTCCCTGCTCACCTACATCGGCAACGCGCGCGAGGCCATCCGGGGCCGCATGGCGGACGTGGACCGCCAGGTGGCCGACTACGAGGGCATGATCCGCCGCCTGCCCAAGAGCCAGCGCGACCTGCTGCAGATCGAGCGCCGCCTGCAGGTGAACGAGAAGATGTACCTCTTCCTGCTGGAGAAGCGTGCCAGCACCGTGATCGCACGCGCCACCATCGTGCCCCAGACCAAGGTCATCGAATCCGCCCGGAACATCGGCGTGGTGCGGCCGGACAAGATGCGCATCTTCTCCATCTTCGTGCTCGCCGGCCTGGCCCTCAGCGCCCTGGTGATCTTCGCCCGCATCACCTTCTACGACCGCATCGAGAACGCCGAGGAGCTCAAGGAACTGGTGCCCCATCCCATCTTCGGCGAGATCATCCTCAGCGACAAGGCCCAGGACAACTACGTGGTGGTGGACAGCGACCCCAAGGCCGCCATCACCGAGAGCTTCCGCACCGTGCGCACCAACCTGGAGTACGTGCCCGGCCCGCAGGGCGTGCGCGGCAAGGTGGTGATGCTCACCAGCTACCGGCCCAACGAGGGCAAGACCTTCTGCTCGGTGAACCTGGCCGGCATCCTGGCCAAGGCCGGCAAGAAGGTGCTGCTGCTGGAACTCGACCTGCACAAGCCCAAGGTGGCCACCGGCCTGGGCATGTCCAGCACCACCGGCCTGAGCAACATGCTCATCGGCAAGGTCGACTGGCGGGCCGTGGTGATGCCCACCCAGTTCGAGCACTTCGACGTGATCCTCTCCGGGCCCACGCCCCCCAACGCCTCCGAGCTCGTGCTCAGCGACCACCTCGCCCGGATGCTCCAAGAGGCGCGCACGGAATACGACTACGTGATCCTCGACACCCCGCCCGTGGGCCTGATCACCGACGCCCTGCTGATGATGCGCCATTGCGACATCACCCTCTTCGTGGTGAACACCCGCTTCGCCAACAAGGACCACGTGCGCAACGCCCTCGAGGTGCTGGAGCAGCACCCCGGCCACCAGCTGGGATTCCTGCTCAACGGCGTGCGCATGAAGAAGAGCAAGTACTACTACAACGCGAACTACGGCTACGGCTACCGCTATGCCTACGGCTACGGCAGCGGATACGGCTACGGGTACGGATACGGCCGGCGTTCGCGCAAGGACAAGGGTGCCGAGGACCGCACCCGGGCCTGACCGCCACGCCATGGGCCTGCTCCACCGCATCAAACGCGCCCTGCGCCCGGCACCGCCGCCCCTGCCTACCGGTCAGGCAGGCGCCCCCGGCCCACCGGCAGGCAGGCCGCCCCTGGTGCCCGGGGAGCATGTGGTGCAGGCCGGCCCCGCCGCGGGCCTGCGCCTGCTGGTGAACGACCGCGCCCCCGCCTTCCGCGCGATGATCGCCGGCACCTACGACGATTTCCTCTGGCAGGCCGTGGACCGCATGGCCGTGCCCCCGCGCCGGGTGCTCGACGTGGGCGCCCACATCGGCTACCACGCCCTGGCCTTCGCCAACCGCTTCCCCGCCCTGCCTGCCGGTCAGGCAGGCGCGCAGGTCGTCGCCTTCGAGCCCAACCCGGTGAACGTGGCCCGCATCCGGGAACACCTGCGCCTGAACCCCGCCGTGGCCCCCCGCATCACCGTGCGCGCCACCGCCCTGGCCGATGCCGCCGGCACCATGGACCTCAACACCAGCACCAACATCGAGGACCAGACCAGCTCCGGCGGCCACCTCGCCGGCGTGCGCCCCGTGCTCGACGCCGCCGACTACGCCCGCGCCGGCTTCAAGCCCATTTCCGTGCCCCTCGAACGCCTCGATGACGTGGCGCGCGACGAACAATGGGACGGCATCGACCTGGTGAAGATCGACGGGGAAGGCGCCGAGCACCTGGTGCTGCAAGGCGCCATGGACACCCTGCGCCGGCACCGCCCCGTGCTGCTGATCGAAGTGCATTCCGTGGCCTGCATGCTCCACGTGGCCGAGGTCCTGCACGCCTTGGACTACCGCATCCGCCTCCTCCACGAGGACAACGCCCGGCGCGCCTTCATCATGGCCGAGGTCCTGCCTCCGCCGATCCACTGAGACCACGGAGCGAATACGTCCACCGATCCGTTACATCCACCGATTTCACCGATTTGCCACCACCCCTCCGATCGGTGAGATCGGTGAGATCGGTGAAATCGGTGTGATCGGTGGATGCCCTCTCCGACGTGATCGGTGGATGCCCCGGCGATCATCCCCTGTTCCGCTCCGGCCTACATTTGCCCGCCTTGCCGAACCCGTCACCGCCCGCGCCGCGGCCGGAAGCCCATGCCCACCGAGCGCCCCACCGACCTGCCCTCCATCGTGCATACGCCGCGCTCGGCCGTGCGCAGCCCCGGCGCGCTGGTGCGCGCCATGGCCGCCGACCTGCGCGCCGCTCGCCCCCTGGCCTGGCGCCTGGCCGTGCGCGACATCCGTGCCCAATACCGCCAGAGCTACCTCGGCTACCTCTGGGCCTTCATCCTGCCCCTGGCCAACACGGTGGTGTGGATCATGCTCAACTCCAGCGGCGTGGTGCGCCTGCAGGACACCGGCATCCCGTACCCCGCCTACGTCTTCACCGGCACCATGGTGTGGCAGCTCCTCGTGGAGGCCGTCCAAAGCCCGCTGCAAGAGGTGGGCGCCGCCCGCAGCTACCTCACCAAGCTCCGCTTCCCGCGCGAGGCCCTGATCCTCTCCGGCGTGCTCAAGCAGCTGTTCAACATGGCCATCAAGCTGGTCATCCTCGTGCCCGCCGTGATGCTCCTCGGCGTGATGCCCGACTGGCACCTGCTGCTGGCGCCCGTCGCCCTGCTGGCCGTCATCATCACGGGCCTCGCCCTCGGTCTGCTCATCGCCCCGGTGGGCATGCTCTACACCGATGTGGCCCGCGTGGTGCCCCTCTTCGCCCAGTTCTTCATGTACGTCACCCCGGTGGTCTTCGCCATGCCGGCAGCCGGCACCATGGCCCGCATCTTCGAGCTCAACCCCGCCACGCCCCTGGTGCTCACCGCCCGCGCCTGGCTCACCGGTGATGCCTCGCCCATGCTCATGCCCTTCCTCGCCGTCACCGCCGGCGCGGTGGTGCTCCTCTTTTTCGGCCTGCTGCTCTACCGCCTGGCCCTGCCCGTACTCATAGAACGCCTCAGCCAATGAGCGAAGAACCCCTGGTCCGCGTGGAGGGCCTCTCCAAGAAGTTCTGCACCGACCTGCGCACCTCGCTCAAGTACGGCGTCCGCGACCTGGGCACCGAGATGCTGGGCCGCGAGCGCGGCACCGAACTGCGCCCCAAGGAATTCTGGGCGCTGGACGACGTGGGCTTCGAGCTGCGCCGAGGGGAGTGCCTGGGCCTGCTGGGCCGCAACGGCGCCGGCAAGACCACGCTGCTCAAGATGCTCAACGGCCTGATGAAGCCCGACAAGGGCCGCATCGAGCTGCATGGCCGCGTGGGCGCCCTCATCGCCCTGGGCGCCGGCTTCAACCCCATCCTCACCGGCCGCGAGAACATCTACGTCAACGCCGCCGTGCTCGGCATCCACCGCGAAGAGGTCAAGCGCCGCTTCGACGAGATCGTCGAGTTCGCCGAGCTCGGCGAGTTCATCGACATGCCCGTGCAGAACTACAGCTCGGGCATGACCGTGCGCCTCGGCTTCTCCGTGGCCGCCGTGCTGATGGAGCCCGACATCCTCTTCCTCGACGAAGTGCTCGCCGTGGGCGACATCGGCTTCGCCATGAAGTGCCTCAATCGCGTGCGCGAGCTGATGGCCAACTCCGCCGTGATCTTCGTCTCCCACAACATGCCCATGGTCTCCACCTTCTGCACCCGCGCCCTGGTGATGCAGCGCGGCAAGGTGCTGCTCGATTCCACCGAGATGGGCACCGCCATGGACCTCTACATGAGCGCCTTCAGCGTGGACCGCCGCATCACCGGCACCGGCGGCGCCGAGCTGCTGGACGTACGCCTCACCGTGGACGGCGC
>JAVFAQ010000189.1:0-6433 GCA_034002325.1 Flavobacteriales bacterium
GCCAACGAAGTGGTAAGCCTGGCCCGACGATGAACACGCTCCTGGGACATAAGCTCTTCTTCATCGGCGCCGGCGGCATCGGCATGAGCGGCCTGGCCCGCTACTTCCGCCGCCAGGGCGCCGAGGTGGCCGGCTACGACCGCACGCCCACCGAGCTCACCAACCAGTTGCAGAGCGAGGGCATCGCCATGCAGTTCAGCGAAGACCCGCGCCTGCTGCCCCCGGAGTTCCGCGACGCGCCGCCGGGCACGGTGGCCGTGGTGCGCACCCCGGCCGTGCCCGCGGGCAGCCCCCTGCTGCGCTATTGGGAGCAGCGCGGCGCCCGCATACTGAAGCGCGCCGAAGTGCTGGGCATGGTGACGCGCGACCGCCGCACCGTGGCCGTGGCCGGCACCCACGGCAAGACCACCGTGAGCACCATGCTGGCCCACCTGCTCACCACCGGCGGCGTGCCCTGCAACGCCTTCCTCGGGGGCATCGCCAACAACTACGGCACCAACGTGCTGCTGAACGACCGCGCCACGGTGAACGTGGTGGAGGCCGACGAATACGACCGGAGCTTCCTGCAACTGCGCCCCACCGAGGCCATCATCACCGCCATGGACCCCGACCACCTGGAGGTCTACGGCACGCCCGAGGCCATGTTCCGGGCCTACACCGAGTTCGCCGCGCTGTGTACGGGCACCATGCTGGCCCACGAGCGCATCGCCCACCGCTTCGCCGGGCGCCCGGGCCTGGTGGCGTACGCCCTGGACAGCGAGCGCGGGCCGCATGCCGCCCGGGTGCGCGTGGAGGGCGGCACCCACCGCTTTGACCTGGTGGCCGGCGACCGCACCATCACCGACCTGCGCCTGGCCATGCCCGGCCGCCACAACGTGGAGAACGCCGTGGCCGCCTCGGTGATGGCGCTCCACATGGGCGTGGGCGAGGAGGACCTGCGCAAGGGGCTGGCCGGCTTCCGCGGCGTGGCCCGCCGGTTCGACGTGCATCTGAACGACCGCCATGCCGTGCTGATCGACGACTACGCCCACCATCCCGTGGAAGTGGCCGCCTGCCTGCGCAGCGTGCGCGAGCTCCATCCCGGCCGCCACCTCACCGCCGTGTTCCAGCCGCATCTGTTCAGCCGCACGCGCGACCTGGGCGCCGAGCTCGCCGAAAGCCTCGAACTGGCCGACGCCCTGCTGCTGATGCCCATCTACCCCGCCCGCGAGGAAGCCATCCCCGGCATCACCAGCGAAGGGCTCCTGGACCGGGTGCGCACCGATGACAAGCGCATCGTGCGGGCCGACGAGCTGGTGGAGGTGCTGCGCGCACGCGACAGCGACGTGGTGGTGATGATGGGCGCCGGTGACATCGATCGCTCCGTGCCGGCGGTGCGGACCATGTTGAACGAACAACGCAGGCCATGAGCAGGAAGGGGAAGCGGCTGTTGCGCGCGCTGGGCATGATCGCCGGGCTGGTGGGCGGCGCCATGGCCCTGGGCTTCGCCGAGCGCAGCGCCGGCGACCGGACCATCACCGCCGTGGAGGTCCACCTGGCCCGGGCCGATGGCGTGCATTTCCTGGACGAGACGGCCGTGGAGCGCGTGGTGCTGGACCAAGGCACCGCCGTGCTGGGCGCGCCCGCCCTGGCCATCGACCTGGCCGCCATGGAAGACCGGTTGCGTGCGCTGCCGGCGGTGGCCGAGGCCGACGCCTACCGCACCATGGACGGCGTGCTGCACGTGCAGGTGCGCCAGCGCGTGCCCATCGTGCGCGTGTTCAACCGCGACGGCAGCGATTTCTACATCGACAGCGAGGGCTGGGCCATGCCCTCGGGCCACGCATGGAGCCCGCGCGTGCCGGTGGTGACCGGTGCGCTCCATGAGACCGGCGCCCGCATCGGTGTGCGCCATGCCCTGGTGCCCGACAGCCATTCGGTGCATTCCGCGGCGATCCACCGCCTGGCCGCGTTCATCCATGCGGACCCCCTGTGGAGGGCCCTGGTGGACCAGGTGGTGATCGATGCCCGCGGCGGGTACGAGATCGTGCCCACCATGGGGCCGGCCCGCATCGTGCTGGGCCCGGCGGACCAATGGCCGGACGAGGCGGCGCTGCGGCACCGCTTCGACAAGCTCAAGCTCTTCTACGAACAAGGCGTGCCCCAGGCCGGTTGGCGACGGTACGCCCGCATCGACCTGCGCTTCGGCAAGCAGGTGGTATGCACCCAACGCGCACAGCCCTAACACCCCAACACAGCACCCATGGACAACAACCAAGACATCGTGGCCGGCCTGGACATCGGCACCACCAAGATCGCCTGCATCGTCGGGCGCAAGAACGAGCAGGGAAAGATCGAGATCCTCGGCATGGGCAAATCCCGCAGCGACGGGGTGAGCCGGGGCGTGGTGGCCAACATCCAGAAAACGGTGGAGAGCATCCGCACGGCCGTTGACGAGGCGCAGGAAAGCGCCGGGGTGCAGGTGCACACCGTGAACGTGGGCATCGCCGGGCAGCACATCCGCAGCATGCAGCACCGCGGCATGAAGATGCGCGAGCGGCTCGAGGACGAGATCACCCAGAACGACATCGACCAATTGATCGAGGAGACCTACCGGCTGGTGATGCCCCCGGGCGAGGAGATCATCCATGTGCTGCCCCAGGAGTACATCATCGACAATGAGCAGGGCATCCGCGACCCGATCGGCATGGGCGGGGTGCGCATGGAGGCCAACTTCCACATCATCAGCGGCCAGGTGTCCGCCGCGCGCAACATCAACAAGTGCGTTCACCGCGCGGGGCTCAACGTCACCGAGCTCATCCTGGAGCCCCTGGCCAGCGCCGATGCCGTGCTCAGCGCCGAGGAGAAGGAGGCGGGCGTGGTGCTGGTGGACATCGGCGGGGGCACCACGGACATCGCCATCTTCTTCGACCACATCATCCGCCACACCGCCGTGATCCCCTTCGGGGGCAACGTGGTCACCGAGGACATCCGGCAGGGCTGCGGCATCATGCGCGACCAGGCCGAGAAGCTCAAGACCAAGTTCGGCAGCGCCCTGGCCGCCGAGAACAAGGAGAACGAAGTGGTCTGCATCCCCGGCCTGCGCGGGCGCGACCCCAAGGAGATCAGCCTGCGCACCCTGGCGGAGATCATCCAGGCGCGCATGGAGGAGATCCTGGACCAGGTCTACTTCGAGGTGCGCAACAGCGGCATCGAGCGCCAGCTCATCGCCGGCATCGTGCTCACCGGCGGCGGGGCCCAACTGCGCCATCTGAAGCAGCTCACCGAGTACAAGACCGGCATGACCACCCGCATCGGCTACCCCAACGAGCACGTGGCCAAGAGCGCCGTGGAGGACGTCACCAGCCCCCTGCACGCCACCGGTGTGGGCCTGGTGATGAAAGGCCTGGCCCACATGGCCGAACGCGTCCGCGCCGGCGATGGACAAAGCCCGGTGCAGGAGCCCACGCCCGTGGCGGGCCATTCCAGGAACATCCTCGGCGCCTTCTTCGATCGAGTCAGCGAATTTTTGAAGGACGACGAGAACTGAACACCCGAACCCACCATCCAACACCCAACGACATGGAATTCCAACTTCCCAAAGAGCTGTCCTCGATCATCAAGGTGGTCGGGGTCGGCGGTGGCGGCGGCAATGCCGTGAACCACATGTACGAGCAAGGCATCCGCGGCGTGGACTTCATCGTCTGCAACACCGACCGCCAGGCCCTGGACATGAGCCCCGTGCCCGTGAAGCTGCAGCTGGGCGCGGCCCTCACCGAGGGCCTGGGCGCCGGTGCCAAGCCCGAGCGTGGCAAGGAGGCCGCGCAGGAGAACCTCGATGAGATCCGCCAGCTGCTGGGCGAGCGCACCAAGATGCTCTTCATCACCGCCGGCATGGGCGGGGGCACCGGTACGGGCGCCGCGCCCGTGATCGCACGCGTGGCCCGCGAGCTGGGCATCCTCACCGTGGGCATCGTCACCAGCCCCTTCACCTGGGAGGGCCGCCGCCGCAAGGAACAGGCCGCCACGGGCATAACCGAGCTCCGCGATTCCGTGGACTCCCTGCTGGTGATCAACAACGACCGCCTGCGCGAGCTCTTCGGCAACCTGACCGTGAACAACGCATTCGATCATGCCGACAACGTCCTGAGCACCGCCGCCCGCGGGATCGCCGAGATCATCACCGAGACCGGCACGGTGAACGTGGACTTCGAGGACGTGAAGACCGTGATGACCGATAGCGGCGTGGCGATCATGGGCATGGCCGAGGCCGAGGGCGAGGACCGGGCGCTGGCCGCCGCCACCGAGGCCCTGGCCTCGCCGTTGCTCAACGACAACGACATCAGCGGCGCCAAGTACGTGCTGCTCAACATCGCCCATGGCGTCCGCGAAGTGCTCATGGACGAGATCGACGAGATCACCAACCACATCCAGGACGCCGCCGGCAGCACCGCCGATGTGATCTGGGGCTACGGCCACGACGAGAGCCTGGGCGAGAAGCTGCGCATCACCGTGATCGCCACCGGCTTCCAGCCGCACGAACTGGCCGACGCCCCGGCCGAGCGCAAGGTCACCGTGCTCACCACCGACGAACCCCGCCCGGTGACCCGGCCCATCGACAACCCCGTGGCCACCGATGAACCCTACCTGAAGCAGGAACCCGCGAAGGCCGACGAAGAGGCCCAGGGCACGATCGAGTTCGAGGTGCGCAACACCACCGCACCCCGGCCGCCCGCACCGCCCGCGCCGGTGGACGAGGAGCAGGCCACCGTGCGCTTCGACCTGGACGGCGAGCCGATCGACCATGGCGCGGAGGGCCATGGTGCCGCCACCGGGACGCCCCGGTCCGAGCGGCCGGACATGGGCGAGGCCCGGCCCGACCCGGCCGACCACCAGCAGCGCGTGGAGGAGCGCCAGGCCCGCATGCGCGAGATGAGCACCCGCGTGCGCACCTCGGCGGGCCTGAGCGAGATGGAGCGTGAACCCGCCTACAAGCGCCGCCAGGTGCAATTGAGCGACACCCCGCGCAGCGACGAGAGCAACGTGAGCCGTTTCTCCCTCAGCGAGACCACCGATGAGAGCGGGGAGCGGCGTGTGGAGATGAAGCGGAACAACTCCTATCTTCACGACAACGTGGACTGACCCCGGGGCGGCCATGCGTGGGCCCAACGGCCGCGCATGGCCCCCCGCACCGGACCGATCATACGCACACCATGGACCTGCAACAACGCATCGACGCCGACATCAAGGCGGCCATGCTGGCCCGCGACAAGGACCGGCTCAACGCCCTGCGCGCCATCAAGAGCGCCATCCTGCTGGAACTGACCAAGGAAGGTGCCGGCAGCACGCTGGAGGCCGCCACGGGCCTGCGGATCCTGCAGAAGCTCCACAAGCAGCGCATGGAGAGCGCCAGCATCTACCATGCCCAGCGCCGGGGCGAGCTGGCCGCCGAGGAGGAGGCCCAGGCCCGCGTGATCGAGGACTATCTGCCCGCCCGGCTCAGCGAGGCCCAGGTGCTGAAGGAAGTGCGTGCGGTGATCGCCGACCTGGGCGCCACCGGCATGAAGGACATGGGGCGTGTGATGGGCGAGGCCAACAAGCGGCTGGCCGGCCGGGCCGACGGCAGCACCATCGCCGCCACGGTGAAGGAGCTGCTGGGCGCCGGCTGATCAGGCCATCACCTCCAGCTTGAAGCCCACCCCGTGGCTGTTCACGATCGCCACGTCGGGGTCGGGCTTGAGGTACTTGCGCAGCCGGCTGATGAACACGTCCAGGCTGCGGCCCAGGAAGTAGGTGTCGTCGCCCCACACCATGTTCAGCACCAGCTCGCGCGGCAGCACCTGCCCCTGGTGCATGCAAAGCAGCCGCAACACCTCGCCTTCCTTCTTGGTGAGCTTCCGCTCCCCGCTGGGGTGGCTGAGCATCAGGTTGCGGTGGTCGAAGGTGAACGTGCCGATCTCGAACCGGTGGCGGTCGCGCTGGTCCTCGGCCTCATGGCCCCGGGTGCGGCGCAGGATCGCCTCGATGCGCAGCACCAGTTCCTCATGGCTGAAGGGCTTGGTGAGGTAGTCGTCGCCGCCCGCCTTGAAGCCCGCGATGCGGTCATCGGCCTGGCTCTTCGCGGTGAGGAACACGATCGGCACCTGCGCGTTCACCAGACGGATGTCCTCCGCCAGGCTGAAGCCGTCCTTCTGGGGCAGCATCACGTCCAGCACGCACAGGTCGTACACCTGTTCGTTGAACTGGCGCAGGCCCTCCTTCCCGTCGCGGGCCAGATGCACGGTGTAGCCCTTGCGGCGCAGGGCGTCCTGGATCACGAAACCGAGGTTCTCGTCGTCCTCCACGAGCAGGATGGTGGCTTTGGTGCTCATTGTTCGTCGGGGTGCCCGGGTCGTTCCTCGGGCAGGGCCAAGGTGAACGTACTGCCTTTTCCGGGTTCGCTGCGCACGGTGAC
>JAVFAQ010000190.1:0-6423 GCA_034002325.1 Flavobacteriales bacterium
GAGCGGACATTGGCCATGTTCCAAGGATGACCCGTACCACCGTCGATCTTTCCCGCTTCGACAACTCGAAGACCTTCGATCCCGGTGCGGGCTTCGTCAAGCGCACGCTGTGGTACTTCACCAACGCGCTGTTCTTCATCAACCCGCTGTTCCCCTTCCGCCGCCCCAAGCCGTGGCTGCTGCGGCTGTTCGGCGCGCGGGTGGGCCGGGGCGTGGTGGTCCATCCCGGGGTGAACATCAAGTTCCCCTGGAAGCTCACCATCGGCGATCACAGTTGGATCGGCCAACGGGCCTGGCTGGACAACCTGGACACGCTC
Organism: Flavobacteriales bacterium; assembly: GCA_034002325.1. Classification (GTDB taxonomy): domain Bacteria; phylum Bacteroidota; class Bacteroidia; order Flavobacteriales_F; family PHOS-HE28; genus PHOS-HE28. The sequence continues at coordinate 318 of JAVFAQ010000190.1, forward strand.
ACCATCGGCGACCACGTGGTGATCAGCCAGGGCGCCATGATCATCCAGGGCAGCCACGACTACAAGAAGGTGGACTACCCCACGTACACCAAGCCGGTGGTGCTGGAGGACGGCAGCTGGGTGGGGGCTGGGGCGATCGTGACCCTGGGCGTGACCATGCGCAGCCACAGCGTGCTGGCCGCGGGCAGCATGGCCAGCAAGGACCTGGAGCCGTACACCGTGTACCAAGGCAATCCGGCGGTGCCCGTGCGCGAGCGCGTGGTGGGGCCGTGATGGTATTCTGGCCGGCCATTCTATCTTGGCCCTGGCGGTGCCCCATCTTTCAGGCCGCCCACCGGCAACGATGGAGCAAACGCCCCGCACGGAACCGCCCCGCCCGGACGGCCCCGACCTGAGCACGCCCCGGTCGCTGGGCCGCTTCCTGGTCAACCATTGCCGGCTGGCCATCGTGATCGGCATCGTGCTCGCCGGCACCTGGCACCTGCTGCATGCCGTGGCCCCCGGTTTCGCCGCCCGCCACCTCACCGACGATGCCCTGGCGCACGGGCTGGTGTTCCTGCTGGTGGGCTTCGTGGCCCAACTGGTGGACGGTGCCATGGGCATGGCCTACGGGATCACCTCCACCACCTTCCTGCTCAGTGCCGGCGTGCCGCCCTCGGTGGCCAGTGCCTCGGTGCATGCGGCCGAGGTGTTCACCACCGGCATCTCCGGCGTGTCCCACTGGCGCTTCGGCAACGTGCACTGGCGCCTCTTCGTGGCGCTGGCCGTGCCCGGGGCGATCGGCGCGGCGCTGGGGGCCTGGCTGCTCTCGGTGTACGACGGCAAGGGGATCAAGCCCTACGTGGCGGCCTACCTGCTGCTCATGGGCATCTATGTGCTGGTGCGCGCCTTCCGCCAGGTGCTGCTCTTCCGCAAGCCCCGGCGCGTGGTGCCCATCGCGCTGTTCGGCGGCTTCATCGATGCCTCGGGCGGCGGCGGATGGGGTGCGGTGGTGACCTCCAACCTGCTCACCAGCGGCAAGCCCCGGCAGGTGATCGGCACGGTGAACGCCGCGGAGTTCGTGGTGGCCCTGGTGGCCAGCATCGTCTTCCTGCCCTACGTGGGCCTCTCCACGCCGCTGGTGGTGCTGGGCCTCATCCTGGGCGGCGCGCTGGCGGCACCGCTCGGCGCTTTCATGGTGGCCCGCGTGCCCCACCGCGCCATGATGGCCGTGGTGGGCCTGTTGATCACGGGCCTCAGCGCGTACACCCTGTGGACCACCCTGGCGGGCTGACCGCCGCCCGGCTTCGCCGCCCCGTGCCGTTCTTTGCGCCACGATCCCGTCGTCGTGAAGGTCTCCCTCATCACCGTTTGCCGCAACGCCGCACCGGTCATCACCGGCACGCTGGAGAGCATCCATGCGCAGACGCATCCGCACATCGAGCACATCGTGATCGACGGGGCCAGCACCGACGGCACCGTGGAGCTGCTGCACGGGCACCGCGACCGGCCGGCCGTGCTGGTGAGCGAGCCGGACAAGGGGATCTACGACGCGATGAACAAGGGCCTGCGACGGGCCACCGGCGACGTGATCGGCTTCGTGAACGCCGGCGACCTGCTCATGGCGCCCGATACCATCGCCCGGGTGGCGGCGGCCTTCGCGCGCTCCGGTGCCGATGCGGTGTACGGGGACATCATCATGGTGGACGAGCACGACATCCACAAGGTGCGGCGCACCTGGCGCAGCGGGGCCTACCGCCGCGAGAACTTCCGCCAGGGCTGGATGCCGCCGCACGTGGCCACGTTCTTCCGCCGGGAGGTGTACGACCGCCACGGCCACTTCAACACGGACCTGCGGATCGGCGCGGACTACGAGATCCTGCTGCGCTTCCTGTACAAGGAGCGGGTGTCCGCGGTGCATCTGCCCGAGACCCTGGTGCGCTTCCGCCTGGGCGGCATGAGCAACGGCAGCATCCGCCACATCATCAAGGCCAACCGCGAGGTGCGGGCATCGTGGGGCCTCAACGGCCTGAAGGCGCCGCCCCTGCTGGTGGTGCGCAAGCTCTGGAGCAAGGTGATGCAGTTCCTCGGGTGAGGGGGCAGGGCACGGTCGGTCCGCCGGGCTACCTTGCCGCCATGTTCACCGATAGCGCCCTGCGCAACGCGTTCGACCAGGTGGTGCAGCGCCGCCAGGTGCCCGCCGGCACGGAGTTGATGGCCGTGGGCGACACCATCACCCACATCCCCATCGTGCGGCAGGGCAGCCTGCGCATCCTGGCCCAGGACGGCGAGGGCCGTGAGCGCTACCTCTACCACATCATGCCCGGCGAATCGTGCGCCACCTCGTTGACCTGCTGCGTGAGCAAGCGCGTGAGCAGCGTGCGCGCCGTGGTGGAGGAGGATGCCGACCTGCTGCTGGTGCCCGTGCGCTACGTGGACGAGTGGATGGCCCACCCCGAATGGCGCCGGTACGTGAACGAGGTGCAGGCCCAACGCTTCGATGAGCTCCTCGAGGCCTTCGAGGTGGTGGCCTTCCGCAAGCTGGACGACCAGCTGTGGAACTACCTGGTGAAGCGCGCACAGGCCACCGGCGACACGACACTGCGGCTCACCCACCAGCAGATCGCCGATGAGCTGGGCTCGCCCCGCGAGGTGATCACCCGCCTGTTGCAGCAGTTGCGCGCCAAAGGCATGGTGGAACTGGGGCGCGGCGTGGTGGCGGTGCGCATGGGGTGAGCGCGGTCGCGCCCGGCCTCACTTTTCCAGCGGCTCCCCGGCCGCTTTCCAGGACTGGATCCCGTCGTCCAGGTCGCGCACATCGGTGAAGCCCATGCCGCGCAGCAGCTCGCGGGCATCGGCGCTGCGGCCGCCGCCGTGGCAGTAGAGGCGCACCGGCCGCTCCTTGTCCAGCCGGGCCACGCGCTCCTTGAAGTCGTCATCGAACCAATCGATGTGCAGCGCACCGGCGATGTGGCCGGAGACCCACTCGTGCGGGGTGCGCACATCGATCAGCTGCACGCCGCCGTTGGCCATTTCGGCGCGCAGGGTGGGCACGTCCACCACGCCGCCGCCCTGGGCGGTGCAGCAGGTGAAGGTGAAGGCGAGGGCGATGGTGGCGAGCAGGGTGGTCAGGCGCATGGCGGGTCCGGTTTCAACGCCTCAAAGGTGGGGCATCATGGCCTCCTTGAGCTGCGCGGCGCTCACCACGCCCGAGCGGCGCCACACGGGCCGGCCGTTCTTGAAGATGATCAACGTGGGCACGCCGCGCACCTGGTAGTTCTGTGCCGCCGTGGGGTTGCGGTCCACGTCCACCTTGAGCACCATCGCTTGGTCGCCCATCAGGCCCTTGAACTCGGAAAGGATCGGCGGCATCATCTTGCACGGGCCGCACCATTCGGCGAAGAAATCGACCAGCACGGGCGTGTCCCCGTTGATCAGGTCCTGGAAGGTCGTGGTCTTGTCCATGGTCGTTTGCAATTGGAATTGGAGCGGTCAGCGATGGGGTGGAAGGGTGGAAGGGTGGAAGGTGGCAGGGTGGAAGGGTGGAAGGGTGCAAGGGTGGAAGGGTGCAAGGGTGAAAGGGTGCAAGGGTGGAAGGGTGGAAGGGTGCAAGGGTGGAAGGGTGGAAGGGTGGCAGGGTGGCAGGGTGGCAGGGTGGAAGGGTGGAAGGGTGGAAGGGTGGAAGGGTGGAAGGGTGCAAGGTGGAAGGGTGGCAGGGTGGAAGGGTGCAAGGGTGGAAGGGTGCGGCATTCACTCTCGCACTCTTTCCCTTTTTCACTCTTTCACTTTTTTACTTCTTCACTTCTTCACTTCGTCACTTCTTCACTCTTTCACTTCTTCACTACTTCCTCACTTCTTCATACACAATGTTCGCGCCATCGGTACTCTTGGCGGCATTGCTGCCTGTGGGGCATGCGGCGGCGCAGCATCCGAAGTTGAGCACGGCCTGCAGGGCGAAGAAGGCCGCACCGCCGTACGCCACCATGTCGCCGGAAGCGATGCCGGCCATCAGCAGGGCGCCGGCCAGCCCCAGGCGCAGCCACCGCACCGGGCCCCATCCGGTGAACATGCGTCCCATCATGGCTTGAGGCGTTGCACGTGGGTCCACGGGCCGCCGTTGTACGCCTCGAAGCCCTGGTCGCGCAGGATGCCCTCGGCCACCCCGCTGCGGCCACCGCTGAGGCAGCAGGTGATCACCGGCTTCCCCTTGGGCACCTGGGCCGTGGAGCGTTGCAATCGGTCCAGCGGGATGTTCACCGCGCCTTTCACGTGGCCGCGCGCGAATTCCGCCGGGGTGCGGACATCGAGGATGGTGGCGCCTTTTTGCAGGATCGCCGTGAGGTCTGTCTTGGGGCCGAGGCCGAAGAGGGAACGGAGCATGTGGGTGAGGGGGTCAGGAGATCAGTGAGTGCCAGAGTTGGAGGGTATGAGGGTGAACGAGCGAGACGGCCTGGATGCTTCAGCGTAGGTGGCTGTTCTCGCACTCTTTCACCCGCGCACCCTTGGACGGATCGGTCCTCTTGAACGAGTTCACCGTGAGGCCGCCCATGAGCGCGCCGTACAACGTGCTGTTGAGCGGGCTGCCGGTGATGGCGCAACCGCCGGTGCAGCCCCATTGGTGCCAGTAGAGCCAGCCGGCCGCCGCGCCGATCGCCACGCCGAGGAGGGTGAGGAGCCATGCGCGTTTCATGCGGTCTTCTTGCGGGTGTCCAGGCCGAACAAGGGGTACAACGGGCAGAAGCGCATCCAGCCGGTGAGCAGGAGCATCGCGGCGAGCACCAGCAGGACGATGCCCACGGTGCCGTGCAGCACGCCGGTGAAATAAAGTACCGCGATCACGATCGCGGCGATGGTCCGCAGCAGGCGGTCGGTGTTGCCCATGTTCGGTTTCATCTCCTCGTTGTTGCTGGTGCAAAGGTCCGGCGACGGGCGCGCGCGGACCGTGAGGATCATCACACGGGCCGGTGGTCAATGCGGCAGCTTCTCGCGCACCAGGCCGTACACCCACGTCCCGGCCACCGCGCTGAGGAAGGTGACGACCACCACCGTGAAGCCCGCGCCGACCTGCGCGAACAAGGGCCCCGGGCACGCGCCGGTGATGGCCCAGCCGAGGCCGAAGAGCAGCGCCCCGTGGACCTGCCCCTTGTTGAACGTCTTGTCGGGTATGTGGATCGCCTCACCGTGGATGGTCCTCGCCTTGGTGCGCTTGATGAGCTGCACGCCGATCAGCCCCACCACCACGGCACTGCCGATCACCCCGTACATGTGGAAGCTCTCGAAGCGGAACATCTCCTGGATGCGGAACCAGCTCACGATCTCGGCCTTCACGAACACGATGCCGAAGAGGATGCCCCACGCGGCGTACTTGAAGTTGTGCCACCACGGGTGCCGGAGCGCGCTTTCGTTCACGCACATGGCGTCGAGCTCGCGTTGCTGGAGATCGGCCTCGGAGGAATGCTGAAGATCCTGTTGCATAGCCATCACAGTGTAAGGAGGTAGGGCAGGATCAACCACGTCATCACGATGCCGCCGACCATGAACATCACCGTGGCCACGAGGCTGGGCCATTGCAGGTTGCTGAGGCCCATGATGGCGTGACCACTGGTGCAGCCACCGGCCCAGCGCGTGCCGAAGCCCACGAGGAAACCGCCGGCCACGAAGAAGACCAGGCCGCGCAGGGTGAAGAGTTGCTCCCAGCTGAAGATCTCCGAAGGCAGCAGTTGCGTGGTGTCGGTGATGCCCTTGGAGGCGAGGTATGCGGCGGTGGGTTCGGCAAGCACCACGGGGTCGGGGTCGCGGAGGAATTGCGCTGCGATGAACGCGCCCGCCGCGATGCCGCCCACGAAGAACAGGTTCCAGGCCTCTTTCCGCCAGTCGTACTTGAAGAAGGAGATGTTCGCCGGCATGCACATCGCGCACAGGTGCCGCAACGAGCTGCTGATGCCGAAGGTCTTGTTGCCCACGAGCAACAGGAAGGGCACGGTAAGGCCGATCAACGGACCGGCGATGTACCACGGCCAGGGCTTCGAGAGGATTTCGAGCATGGTGGTGGGGGGGCGGACGATCAGAAGATCAGGGGATCAGATGATCGGCGGGGATGGAATGCATGCTTGGTGGATGTTCCGGT
>JAVFAQ010000191.1:0-6334 GCA_034002325.1 Flavobacteriales bacterium
CGACATCGCGGCGGGCACCTACCAGCTCACGGTGACCGATGAGAACGATTGCACCGTGCTCAGCACCTTCCACCTGAGCGAGCCGCAACCGATCACCGTCGCGCACCAGACCAGCGCGTACAACGGGTACGCGATCAGCTGCCCCGGCGCGATGGACGGCTTCATCGATGCGACCATCGCGGGCGGGACCGCGGCCTACGACATCGCATGGACCGGCCCGGACGGCTTCACGGCGAACACCGCGGAGATCCACGACCTGGGCGCGGGCACCTACACGCTGCAGGTGACCGATGCGAACGGATGCACCCATACGGCGGAAGTGACGCTGGAGGCCCCATTGCCGATCGATGTCGCGGCCGTCACCTCCACCAGCCCCAGCGGTGATGCGGTGGCCTGCCACGGCGCGAGCACCGGCACCATCACCCTGGCGATCATGGGCGGTGCACTGCCGGTGGGCGTGACCTGGGCCGGCCCCGACGGATACACCGGCAACGGTGCCCACATCACCGGGCTGGCCGCCGGCACCTACATCGCCACCGTGGCCGATGCCAACGGGTGCGAAGCGACCGTGACGGTGACCCTCACCGAACCCGCACCGATCGACGTGACGCCCACCATCTCCGCGTACAACGAATGGGAAGTGAGCTGTGCCGGCGCCACCGACGGCTCCATCGCGACCGCGGCCACCGGCGGGCACGGCACCCTCACCTACGCATGGACCGGCCCGGGCGGCTTCAGCAGCAGTGCTGCCGCGATCGCCGGCCTGGGCGCGGGCACGTACACCCTGACGGTCACCGATGAGAACGGGTGCAGCGTGACGCACACCTACGTGCTGGAGGCCCCCGACCCGATCGGCACCCTGATGGTGCTGGGCGAGCACGGCGACCACCACGTGAGCTGCAGCGATGCCGCGGACGGCAGCATCGTGCTCACCGTGACCGGCGGCACCGCGCCGTACACCATCGACTGGAACGGCCCGGACGGCCCCGTGGCGGGCGGGCTGGAGCTGCATGACCTGGCCGCCGGCACCTACACCGTGACGGTGACCGATGCCAACGGCTGCGTGCATGAGGCGAGCATCACCCTGAGCGCGCCCGCCCCGATGAGCACCACGGTGCGCACTTCCACCTACGGCGGCGATGCCCAGGTGAGCTGTGCCGGCGCCCAGGACGGCAGCATCGACCTGACCGTGACCGGCGCCACCGCACCGTACACGTACGTGTGGAGCGACGGGCTGGGCTTCACCTCCACCGAACAGGACATCAGCGGGCTGGCGCCGGGCACGTACACCGTGACGGTGACCGATGCGATGGGCTGCACCACCACCCTGTCCGTGACGCTCACGGCGCCCGACCCGCTCACGCTGGCGGCCGAGCTCAGCGGCACCGAAGGCAGCCATGTGAGCTGCGCCGATGCCCTGGACGGCTCCATCGCGCTCACCATCACCGGCGGCGTGGCACCCTACACCTATCTCTGGAACACCAACAGCCAGGCCGGCACGCTCACCGGCATCGGGGCCGGCACGTACAGCGTGACCGTGACCGATGCCAACGGATGCACCATCACCGGCACGTGGACGCTGGAGGCGCCCGAGCCCATCACCGCCGAGGCCACCGTGGCCGTGCAGCCCGGCGGGCACGGCACCACCTGCCATGGCGGCGATGACGGCGCGATCACCACCGTGGTCAGCGGCGGCACCGCGCCGTACACCTACGCATGGAGCGGCCCGAACGGCTTCACGGCCGGCACCGCCGACATCACCAACCTCTTCTCGGGCACCTACACGCTCTTCATCACCGATGCGCAGGGCTGCACGCACACGCTCGTGGCGCAGGTGACGCAGCCGCAGCCCGTGACGGTGCAGCTGAACAGCAGCACCGTGGGCGGCGGGCACCACATCGCCTGTGCGGGCGAGACCACCGGCAGCGTGGACCTGAACGTGACCGGCGGCACCGCGGGCTACACCTACGCGTGGACCGGGCCCGACGGCTTCAGCAGCACTGATGCGGCGATCAGCGGCCTGGCCGCCGGCACGTACGACGTGACGGTGACCGACGCGAACGGCTGCACGGGCACGGCGTCCATCACCCTCACCGAACCCGACCCGCTGATGGCCGACGCCGTGTTGAGCGACGCCGGCGCCGGCTTCGAGGTGGGTTGCACCAACGATGACGGCGCCATCGCGGTGACGATCCTCGGTGGCACCGCGCCGATCTCCTTCGGATGGACCGGGCCCGACGGCTTCGCCAGCACCGATGCGGCCATCGATGGGCTGGCGGCCGGCACGTACACCCTCACGGCGACCGATGCCAACGGCTGCACCCTGGTGCAAAGCTGGACCCTCACCGCGCCCGGGCCCATCACGGCGGAGTTCGACCATGTGGCCAACACCTGCCCCGATGACGCCACGGGCGCCATCGACATGGACGTGCAGGGCGGCGCCGCACCGTACACCATCAGCTGGGAAGGCCCGGACGGGTTCACCTCCGCTGATGCGCACATCACCGGCCTGGTGGCGGGCGACTACACGGTCACCATCACCGACCAGTTGGGCTGCATCGCCATCATCGGCACCACCTTGGAAGGTCCCGCGCCCCTGGAGAGCGGTGCGTACGTATCGTTCTTCGGGCTGCACAACATCCAGTGCCATGGCGACAGCACCGGGGTGATCGAGCTGGCCCCCATGGGCGGCACCGCACCGTACAGCATCATGGTCACCGGGCCGGGCGGCTACGCTTCGGACAGCACCGCGCATTCGGGGCTATGGGCGGGCGACTACCTCATCGCCATCACCGACGCCCACAACTGCGTGATGGACACCTTGATCACCCTCACCGAGCCGGACATGCCGATCGAGGTGGAAGTGGAGGTGAGCGTGTACCCGAGCGGCACCAACGTGAGCTGCCACGGGGCCTCCGATGGCTGGATCAATGCCACGGCCACCGGCGGTGCGGGCGAGTTCACCTTCGTGTGGCGTGGCCCCGACGGCATGGAATGGGACACTCCCTTCGTGGACGGGCTGCCCGCGGGCGACTACTCCTACGAGCTGGTGGTGACGGACCAGAACGAATGCACCTACTTCATGGAGGTGACCCTGACCCAGCCGGACTCGGCGCTCCAGGCCACCATTGAAGTGAGCCAATACGAAGGCGGCCACAACGTGCCGTGCAGCGATGCCGTCAACGGCACCATCACCGTGGCGGCCACGGGCGGCAATGGCGGCTATGCGTTCGCGTGGACCGGCCCGGGCGGGTTCACTTCCGAGGCGGACACGCTGACCGGCCTGGCACCGGGCGACTATGTGCTCACCCTCACCGACATGAACGGCTGCGAGGTGGTGGAGACCGTGACCATCGGCGCGCCCGAGCCGCTCACCATCGCGCTGAACACGATCGCCCACATCAGCTGCCACGGTGCCGATGACGGTGCCGTGGAGGCGGCCATCACCGGCGGCACCCCGGGGCACACGCTGGTGTGGACCGGTCCGTTCGGGATCACCAGCAGCGAGCCGATGATCAGCGGGCTGCCGCCGGGCACGTACTGCCTCACGGTGACCGATGCCAACGGGTGCATCGCCGAGAGCTGCATCGACATCACCGAACCCGAGCCGCTGAGCGTGGCCGTGACCACCGCGCCAGCCGCCTGCGGCGAGGCCATCGGCACGGTGACACCGGCGGTGAGCGGCGGAACCGCACCTTACGCCCACCTGTGGAGCACCGGCCCCACCACGCCGGAGCTCACCGGACTGGAGCCGGGCACCTACACCGTGCTGGTGACCGATGCCAACGGATGCAGCGCGATGGCCACCGGTGAAGTGACCGGCACCCCGGCGGTGACGGCCGATGCCACCGTGACCGGCAACACCTGCCACGGCGATGCCGAGGGCACCATCGCCCTGGAGGTGCCCAGCGGTGCCGCGCCCTTCACCTACGCCTGGAGCAACGGCGGCGACACCCCGCTGCTGGAGGGCCTGGCCGCCGGCACGTACGACGTGACCGTGACCGATGCCAACGGCTGCACCTTCACCGGCAGCTGGGCCGTGTGGGAGGCCGATGCGATCGTGATCGACACGCTGCTCTCCGTGTACAGCGGCGGCTACAACGTGAGCACCCACGGCGGCAGCGATGGCAGCATACAGACCGGCGTGAGCGGCGGCACCCCGCCGTACACGTACGACTGGAGCACCGGTGCCGGCACGCCCGACCTGCACGGCCTGAGCGCCGGGGAGTACGTGCTGACGGTGACCGATGCCAACGGCTGCACGGCGGAAATGGCCATCACCGTGACCGAGCCGGACGACCTGGCGATGCCCACGGGCTTCACGCCCAACGGCGACGGGGCCAACGACACCTTCTTCGTGCGCGGCCTGGACGCCTACCCCACCAACACCTTCGTGGTGTTCAACCGCTGGGGCAACGTGGTGTACGACCGGCTGAACTACGCCAACGACTGGGCCGGCGAGAACCAGCAGCAGGAGGCCCTGCCCAACGGCACCTATTTCGTGATCCTGAAAGTGAACGCGGGCGAGCGCACCCTGCAAGGCTATGTGGACCTGCGCCGCTGACCAAGAACGACCCACCGTGATGAGGACCATCCGACATACGATCCTGCTCCTGGCGGCATTGGCCGCAGGGCGGAACGCGATCGCCCAACAGGAGGTGATGGTGAGCCAGTACATGTTCAACCAGCTCTTCCTGAACCCGGCCTACGCGGGCAGCCACGGCTATGCCGGCGCCAGCCTGCTGCACCGCTCCCAGTGGGCGGGCATGGAGGGCGCGCCGCGCACCAGCATGCTGGCCATCGACGGGCCGGTGATGAACGACAAGATGGGCCTGGGCTTCACCATGGTGCATGACCAGATCGGCATCTCGCGCGACCTGGACATGTCCGCCCACTATGCCTACCACCTGCAGGTGAGCACCGGCAGCCGCCTGGCCCTGGGCCTGCGCGCCGGCGTGAGCCTGTACAGCGCCCGGTTCAGCGAGCTGATCTACTGGGACGCCGACGACCAGGTGTACCAGGGCGACCTGAGCAATGCCGTGGTGGGCAAGTTCGGTTTCGGTGCGTACTGGTACAACGCCACCAGCTACGTGGGGGTCTCCGTGCCCACGATCGCCTCGGCCGACGGCGCCATCTCGGTGCATAACGCATCGGCGCTGGACCATTACTTCACGCAGCACTTCTACCTGCACGCGGGCAAGGTGTTCCCCCTGGGCGAGTACTTCGACCTGAAGCCGAGCACCTTGGTGAAGTACCAGGCCGATGCGCCGCTGGAGGCGGACATCAACCTGAACGTGCTGTACCGCGAGCGGATCTGGCTGGGCGCGGGCTACCGCACCGGCGACGCCGTGGTGGCCATGGCCGAGTACCAGATCACGCCGCAGTTGCGCATCGGGTACGCCTACGACATGACCACCTCGCGCCTGCGCAACTTCAACTCGGGCAGCCATGAAGTGATGCTGGGCATCGACTTCGGCCGCGACCTGGTGAAGATCAAGACGCCCCGTTACTTCTGATGCCGACGACCATGAACAAGCCGATCACGATCCTGCTCCCCGCCCTGCTGCTGGTATCCTGCGCGAAGCAGCACCTGGTCAACGGCGACAAGGCGTACGAGCGCATGGCCTACGCCAAGGCCACGCACCACTACGAGCGCGCCCTGGTGAAGATCGACGACCGCGCGGCCATGCTGCGCACCGCCGACGCCTTCCAGCAGCAGCGGAACGCGGCGCGCGCCGCCGAATGGTACGCCCGCGCCGGGCAGCTGGCGCCGCTCACCGGCGACGATGCGCTGCGCCACGGCCAGGTGCTGGGCGCGCTGGGCCGCCACGACGAGGCCGCCGCCATGTACGAGCGCGTGCTGGCCGAGCGCCCCGATGACGCCCTGGCGCAGGGCCTGCTCACCGGCATCCGTGAACGCGAACAGTTCTTCGTGGACACCACCTTGTTCACGGTGACGCCGTTGCGCGTGGACGGCATGGCCGGGATCTTCGCCGCCACGCCGTACCAGGGCGGCATCCTCTTCGCCGGGGAGAAGGCGGCCACCGGCGGGCGCGAGAACCCGTGGACGGGCAATTCCTTCCTGGACCTGTACACCGCCACGCCGTCGGGCGAAGATGCGTGGAGCGCCCCGGCCCCGCTGCCCGGTGAGGTGAACGGTCGTTTCCACGACGGGCCGGCCGTGCTGGCCCCCGATGGCCGCGAGCTCTACTTCACCCGCAGCGACTACTACAAGTTCCGACTGAACAAGGACGATGGGGCTGTGAGCCACCTGAAGCTCTTCCGCGCGGAACTTGGCACCGACGGCAGCTGGGGCAACATCCACCAGTTCGCC
>JAVFAQ010000192.1:0-6265 GCA_034002325.1 Flavobacteriales bacterium
GCCCACGCCGATGGTGTACACGCGCACCCCCAGCGCCTGGGCGATCTGCGCGGCGTCCATGGGCTGCACCAGGCCGGCGGTGTTCACGCCGTCGGTGAGCAGGATGGTGACCTTGCTCTTGGCCGCGCTCTCGCGCAGGCGGTTCAGGGCGGTGGCCAGCCCCATGCCGATGGCCGTGCCGCCGTCGAGCAGGCCCGAGCGCACGCCCATGAAGAGTTCCTTCAGCACGCGGTGGTCGGTGGTGAGCGGGCATTGGGAGAAGGAGCCGCCCTCGTAGATCACCAGCCCGATGCGGTCGTCCGGACGGGCATCGATGAACTCCATGGCCACGCGCTTGGAGGCCTCCAGGCGGTCGGGGCGCAGGTCGCGCGCCAGCATGCTGCCCGATACGTCCAGGGCGATCATGATGTCGATGCCCTCGCGCTCCACATCGCGCCAGTGCTCGCGGCTTTGCGGCCGGGCCAGGGCCAGTACCAGCAGCCCGCAGCCGGCCACCGTGAGGGCGAAGGGCAGGTACCGCCACCGCACCAGGAAGCCGCGCCGGCCGGTGAGCACGGGCAGGGTGGGGAGCACCACCTGCACCCGGCGGCGGTGCAGGCGCACGATGTACCATGCCACGGCCGCCAGCAAGGGCAGCAGGACCCAGAAGGCGCGCGGTGCGGCCGGCACATGGGCGCGGTGCATCCACCAGGCGGCGGCCCCCGTGGCGACCGCCGCGAGCAGCACCCAGAGCAGGGCGTGGAGGCGGTCACGGTCGGGGCGCATGGTCGGGGGCGATGGACAAGGGGGGAGCGGTGGATTCCACGAAGCGCACCGCATCGCGCAGCAGGGCCTCGTTCTCGGTGGGGGCGGGCACCAGCTTGGCGAACTTCACCATGTCGGCCAGGGTGAGCATGCCGTGCAGGGAGCGTTGCTGCTCGGCGGGCAGGGCGCTGGTGCGCAGCTCCTGCACCAGCTCGCTGGTGGTGCGCTCCAGCGCGGGCACCTGGTAGCGCTCCTCGATGTAGGCGCGCAGCAGGTCGGTGATGCGGTCGTGGTGCTCCTTGTGGTGGCCGTCCTGCCACAGGCGCTCGGCCTCCACGGCGCGCAGGCCGGCCAGGGCGCGCACGTGCGGGGGCTCCTGGGCGGGCGCGGGCGCCGGGGCGGGAGCGGAGGGCCGCCGCTGGCGCAACCGGCGCACGGCCGATACCAGCAGCACGACCAACGCCAACGCGGCGGCCGCCCACGGTCCGTAGTGGCGCACCAGCCACGCGGTGCTCACCGGCGGGTCGATGATGCCTTGCGGCGGCCGCGGCACCAATGTGCTGTCCAGCGGCATGGGGCGCACCTCCCCCAGCAGCGGTCGGGTCTCCAGCGCGACTGCCTGTCCGGTAGGCAGGCCTACCTGTCCGGTAGGCAGGCCTGCCTGTCCGGTAGGCAGGGTGCCACCGACCTCGAAGCGGAAGGGCGGTACGGCCCAGTGGCCGGTGTCGAAGGAGGTGATGGCGATCCGTTGGCGCAGCGTGCGGACCTCACCTTGGTCGATGGTGTCCACGGGGCCGGCGTGCAGCACCTCGATGTGGCGGGCCAATGTATCGGTCACCACGGGCCATTGCACGCCGCCGGGGGGCAGGTCCATGCGCAGCGTGATGACCATGCGTTCGCCGATGCGCACCACGGCGGTGTCCAGTTCGGCCACGGGGGCCTGGGCCGCCAACAGGGCGGGCACGAGCAGGACCAAGCACGTCGCCGTCCTCATCGTCCGCGCTCGCGTTGTTTGAACATGGCCATCAGCGGCTTCACGTAGCCGTGGTCGGTGGAGATCACGCAATGGTCCACGCCGGCGCGGCGCAAGGCCTCGCGGGCCCTGTCGCGGCGTTTGAGGGCGGCGGCGCGATAGGCGTTGCGCACGGCCCGGCTGCGCGTGTCGGCCCATTGCAGGTGGCCGCTCTCGGGGTCCACGAACGGCACCATCCCCACGTTGGGCATCTCGTCCTCGCGCGGGTCCACCGTGCGCAGCACCACCAGGTCGTGGCGTCGGTTGGCGATCCGCAGCGCATCCGCCGGGCCGTCGTCCTGCAGGTCGCTCACCAGGAAGGCGATGCTCCGCTTCTTGATCACCTGGTTGAGGTAGCGCAAGGCCTCGTTGATGTCGGTGCCGCGCCCCTGCGGACGGAATTCGATCAGCTCACGGATCAGGCGCAGGATGTGGCTTCGGCCCTTCTTCGGGGGAATGAACTTCTCCACCGTGCCGGAGAACAGGATCAGCCCCACCTTGTCGTTGTTGCGGATGGCGCTGAAGGCGAGCGTGGCGCAGACCTCGGTGATGAGCTCACGCTTGAGCTGCGTGGTGGACCCGAAATCCACGGACCCGCTCACATCGGCCAGCAGCATCACGGTGAGCTCGCGCTCCTCCTCGAACACCTTCACGAACGGGCTGCCGAAACGCGCGGTGACGTTCCAGTCGATGGTGCGCACCTCATCGCCGGGCATGTACTCGCGCACCTCGCTGAAGGTCATGCCGCGCCCCTTGAACGCGCTGTGGTACTCGCCGCTGAAGATGTGCTCGCTGAGGCCGCGCGTCTTCAGCTCGATGGCCCGCACCTTCTTGAGCAGGTCCTTGGTATGTCGGGTGGAGGAGGGCATCTGCGGATTTGGCCATGGCATGCGTGCCGGTGCCCATGTGCATTAGACCGGGGCACCTGCACATCGGGGGTGCGGTCACGGCACCTCCACCATATTGAGCACGCGCTCGATGATCTCGCCCACGGAGATGTTCTCGGCCTCGGCCTCGTATGTGAGCCCGATGCGGTGGCGCAGCACGTCCGGGCACACCGCGCGCACGTCCTCGGGGATCACGTACCCGCGATGCTTGGTGAAGGCCAGCGCCTTGGCGGCCAGGGCCATGTTGATGCTGGCGCGCGGGCTTCCGCCGAAACCGATCAGCGGGGTGAGGTCGGCGAGCTTGTAGTGGTCGGGCCGGCGCGTGGCATGCACGATGTCCACGATGTACTGCTCGATCTTCTCGTCCATGTACACTTCACGCACCAGGGCGCGCGCGGCCACGATCTCCGCCGGCCGCACCACGGCGGTGGGCTGCGCCTGCGGGCCGGGGCGCACGTTCTGGCGGATGATCAGCTTCTCCTCCTCGTGGCGGGGGTAGTCCAGCACCACCTTCATCATGAAGCGGTCCATCTGGGCCTCGGGCAGCGGGTAGGTGCCTTCCTGTTCGATGGGGTTCATGGTGGCCATCACCAGGAAGGGTTCGGGCAGCCGGTGGGTCTCGGCGCCGATGGTGACCTGGCGCTCCTGCATGGCCTCCAGCAGCGCGCTCTGCACCTTGGCCGGCGCGCGGTTGATCTCGTCGGCCAGCACGAAGTTGCTGAAGATGGGCCCCTTGCGCACCACGAACTCCTCGTTGCGCTGGCTGTAGATCAATGTGCCGATCAGGTCGGCGGGCAGCAGGTCGGGGGTGAACTGGATGCGGCTGAAATCCACCGCGACGGTCTGCGCCAGCGATTTGATCGCCATGGTCTTGGCCAGGCCGGGCACGCCTTCCAGCAGGATGTGCCCATCGGCCAGCAGGGCCACCACCAGTTTGGAGACCATGTCCTTCTGGCCCACGATGGTCTTCTCCATCTCGCGGTCGATCAGGTCCACGAACACACTGGCCTGCTGGATCCGGTCGTTCAGTTCGCGTATGCCTTCGGATGTCATCGCCGGGGGGGCGCCATGTGCAAGGGTCTCGTCCATCTTCGGGTGCGCCGGGGCATTGGGCCGCCGTTGCGCGGTGCGCAAATTTGCCCGTGCCCGTAGGCGGGGAACAAGGTGGCGCCGTTAAAGAGTGTTAAGCGCGCGGGGCGGGTTCACGGCGCGACCGGCCGGCGGTCCATACGGTGCTTTTCGAATAGCGCACGGGAGCGGGTCCAGTACAACACCAGGCCGATGAAGGTGATCGCCCCGGTGATCATGTACATCTGGGCGAAGTCGTAGCGGTCCACCAGCCACGCACCGATGAGCATGCCCAGGCCGATCCCCAGGTCGAAGCCGGTGAGGTAGGTGGAGTTGGCCGTGCCCCGCTGGGTGGAAGGCGCCATGCTGATATAAATGGTCTGCAACGCAGGGAAGAGCGTCCCGTAGCCCAGGCCGATCAGGAAGGCCGAGAGGCAGAACAGCACCAGGTCCGCGCACCATGCGAAGCCCACGAAGCCGCAACTGATCAGCAGGATGGCGCCGCCCATCATCCGGTGCAGGTGCCCGCGGTCCACCAGCCGGCCCGAGACGATCCGCGAGAGCATGACCCCGCCGGCCAGGAACAGGAAGAAGATGCCCGCGTTGGGGATGCCGCGCTCATTGCCGTACAGCACGGCGAAGGCCACCAACGTGCCCCATCCGAAGGCCAGGAAAAGCTGGTTGAAGAGGATCGGCAGGGCCTTCACCAGGATGAAGCGGTCCAGCGAGATGGGGCCGTGCGCGGGGGCGTGCGGTTTATTCGGCACACGGATGAACGACGCGGCGATCACCGCCAGGGCGCCCATGAACAGGGCCGCGGTGAGCAGGGCGTGGAAGCCGCTGCCCTCGTAGATGCGCACCCCGATATAGGGCGCCACGGCCATGGCGATGCTGGTGTTCACCCCGAAGTAGCCGATGCCTTCCGCGCGCCGCGAGGAGGGGATGATGTCGATGGCCACGGTGTTGGCCGATACGGTGGAAAGGCCCCAGAACAGCCCATGCACGAAGCGCAGCACCACGAAGAACAGCACGGTCACCGCGAAGTAGTAGCCAACGAACACCGCCACGAACAGGGCCGTGCCCAGCAGCAGCATGGGCTTGCGCGCGTAGGTGTCCACCAGGAACCCGCTGAAGGGCCGCACCAGCAGCAGGGCCAGCACGTACGATGAGAGCACCACGCCGATCATGCGCGGCTCCACCCCGAGCTCCTCCGAGAGGAAGATGGGGATCGTGGGCATCAATAGGCTGAAGCTGCAGGCCACCAGGAAGTAGCTCAGACAGGCAATGATGAAGTTGCGGTCCCAGAGGCGATCGGCCATGCCCGTACGTGTCGGCCCAAAGCTCTGAATAAACGCGATGCGCGGGAGCGGGCGACCGGAAAGGCGGGCCGTGGGGGAGGGCCCCGGCTATCTTCGGCCCATGCCCACACGCACCCCGCCGCTAACCCTGCACGAGGCCACCGAGCACGTGCGCACTTTCCACGATGCCTTCGGCATCGCCAACGCCACGGCGCCCACCGGCCCCATCGGCGATCGCGAGGCGCTGCTGCGCTACAAACTGGTGCGCGAGGAGAACGAGGAGTACCTCGATGCCGCCCTGCGCGGCGACCTGGTGGAGGTGGCCGATGCCCTGGGCGACCTGCTCTACATCATCTGCGGCACCCTGCTGAAGCACGGACTGGAGCACAAGATCGACGCGGTGTTCCGCGAGATCCAGCGCAGCAACATGAGCAAGCTCGGCGCCGATGGCCGGCCCATCCACCGCGACGACGGCAAGGTGATGAAGGGCCCCGGCTATTTTCCACCGGACATCGCGGGTGTTTTGGAGAATGGGAGGGGGAGGAGGGAGGAGGGAAGGGCGAAGGGTTGAAGGAGAGAAGGAGGGAAGGAGGGAAGGAGGGAAAGAGAAGGACGAAGGGTTGAAGGAGGGAAGGACGAAGGAGAGAAGGAGGGAAGGAGGGAAGGAGGGAAGGACGAAGGACGAAGGAGGGAAGGATTGAAGGAGGGGAGGAGTGAAGAAAGAAGAAGTGAAATACAATGGGATCAGCGCGAACAAGAGAAGAAATAAGCATGGAGCCTTCAGAACGAAGTGGACTTGCGAAACGGGATCTGGAGGACCGACTGGTGTCGTTTGCCATTCACATTGTGCGTATGACCGAGGGAATGTCCACGACGCCGGCCGGCCGGTATTATGGAGGGCAGGTATTGCGATCGTCCGGGTCTGCGGCATTGAACTACGGCGAGGCGCAGGGCGGAGAGTCGCATCGTGACTTCACCCACAAGTTGAAGATCGCACGTAAGGAGATGCGGGAGTCGCTTCTATCGATCCGTATCATCAGGGAAGCCGCCTTGCATCCTGACACGGAGCTTTTATCAGCCACCAGCGATGAAGTGCATCAACTCCTCTCGATATTGACCGCTGCGGTGAAGACCGCGGAAAAACGCAGTCCCCGCAAATGACCCATTGCCCAAACCGCACCCAGTGACCCATCGCCTTCAGCCTTCTCCACTTCCCCACTTCAGCCCCCACTTCAGCCTTCCCCACTTCAGCCTTC
>JAVFAQ010000193.1:0-6257 GCA_034002325.1 Flavobacteriales bacterium
GCGGATAACGAGTGCATGGGGTGGCCAGTTCAAGGCGCCGGGATTCTACATGCCGAAAGGAGCCCACACCAAGTACCAGCTTGGACAGAAGGAAGTCTTCGATTTTCAGGCTTATCAGAGAATAGTCGACTTGATCGATCGCTCGGATTGGGTTGTTGGATCGATACGCGATAAGACCTTGTCACCAGACGACCGAAATTATTTGGCCCAGATGGCGAGGCCAATATTGGGTGACATGCGCGCACATGTGAAGTCGGCGGTTCGCGCCGTGGAGAAGTCCGTTGATCTCTTGATAGCACAAGAAAATTCGTTGAAGTCGCACAATGTTGATTCCGATGCGATCATCCGGCATAAGGAGAAGCTTCGGAGCACTTTGCTTCAGCGGCTTGACGGAATTAGGGCAGTTCTCGACGGGCTGTAGTATCCGGACTGCCAATTACCGCGATCTCATGGGCTTTCGGGATCACATGGAGTGACCCCTATCTCCGGACCCCACAACAGCCTGTGCAACACTCTTTAACGCCGGGCGTTCACCATGTACCGGCAGCCTGCCTATTTTGCACCTGCCTAACGCATGGGACGCCTACCCAACGCCCCCTTACAAGAAGTGATCTTCGAGGTCCGCTGGGACCTTGATGCCCAGGACGGTACCAACCTGCTGCATGACCCCAAGTTCGAGATCGGGCTGGGTGGTTTGCGCAAGCTGGTGCGCGACCGTTTCCCCGAGGTGGTGCGCAAGTTCCACGAATCGGTGCCGGTACAGCTGCTGCCGCATACAGCCACCTGGCAATTCCGGCCCAAGCCCGGTGGCTGGCCCCTGATCCAGTTGGGCCATGGTGTACTTACGGTGAACGATACCGACGATGCCTACGATTGGGACACGGTATTCCACCCCCTGATCCAAGATGCACTGGCTTGGCTGGAAGAAGCGTATGAAGGCGCACCTTCCTACAACATGGCCGAACTGCGCTACATAGACAGTGTGCGCATCAAGGACCACGGCTTCACCGATTGGGGCACCTTCGTGGGGGAGAACCTGAACATCGCCGTCAGCAATGCCTTCAAGCCCAACGGCCGGGTTGTGGACGTGGGCCTGCACCAGGTGATCGAATTGGAACACGGTGGACAACTGCTGGTAGCGGTGAACAGCGGCAAACGGGACAAGGACGACGCCATGATCTGGCAGACCGCCATCCACCAGCCCGGCCCGTTCGATCGTGGCTCGCTTTTGGAGTGGGTGGATGGTGCCCACACCCTTTCCAAGGAAGTATTCAAGGACATCTGCAAACCGCATTTCCATGAACGATTTACTCGACCTCGCGGTTAGGACGCGCCCCCGACGGGAGAACGCGGTGACCATGAAATTGGATGCCTGCACCACGGCGTTCGTGTCGTGCATGGGTGGCCATTATGTGAACAGCGCCGATGCCCCGGTGCAGGAGTACGAATTGTCCCACAAGGCCCAGGAGGCTCTGTTCCGCCTGAACCGATTCCACGAACTGAAGGAGAATTGGGACAGCTACGGAGCTGCCGTGCCCAAGGCCATGGTGATCCTGGACGCCCGCCGTTTTGTGCAGGCCATGGACCGCATCGGCCTGGAACCCTATTTCGTAAGCCCCGGCCCGAACGGGGAGTTAATGGTGGAGTACCGCACCGAGGAAGGCATAGAAGCGGAGGTCCATTTCAAGGAGGACCACAGCAGGTATCTGCTTGTTTCGCACGGTGACGACTTTTTGTTCGATGGACCGTTCGCCATGAAAGCGTTCATGCAGCATGTCGCAGGGCGCGCCGTGTGAGAAGCAGGTGATCGGTCCGAAGGACATGCTGCTTCGCAGGGTGCCCTACTTGGATCCGCGCTATGTGAAGGACGACGGCACCGTATCCTCGTTCGCTTTCAGCCTTCGCAAGCGGAACGGGGTGAAGGAGGAAGGGCTCTCCGTGGACGTTGAGCACATGACCACCTATGCGAGGTCCATCCTTCGGGCGGCGGACTTCAGGCTGTATTCATTGGTAACCGAGGACGTGCGCGGCCTGAAGCTGAGCGTGTGTCACGACCCATGCCCCAAGGAGGACACGGAGAACGTTGCCCATGCATTGATCAGCGGTACCATTGGCAAACCCAGCGATTGCACGGATGCGGCGAATACGTTCAAGGATGCGCCGGTGACGATCAATGAACGCTTGGCCAAATGCCTGGCAAGGGCCAGCCGCCGGGTGAACTATCCGGACCGTACCTGAACGCTTCATTCGGCCGAATTGCCCATGATCCGATAGGTTCGTGGCTCATCATGCAGCTTCGTCACCATCCCCCCTGCTCCCCGGCCTCCACCCTGTGCAGGCTCGCCGCAGTGCTGTGCCCGAAGAAGCGGCTGTTGGTACTGGCCGGTGCGGCCGCTGGCAAGACCAAGACGCGGGTTGTTGGACCAAGGCCCTTGCATAAGCCCGGTTGCCATGCCTGAAGCCCCCAAGATCCTCTACGTCGACCTGGAGCTCGGTTCCCAAGAGCGTATCGAGAAGGTGGGAGCCGTGCTGGGTAGCCGTGAACTCCACGAAAGGAACACGGACCGCTTGGTGCGCTGGGTACAGGAGGCCGACTATATCTGTGGCCATAACGTGGTGGCCCACGACCTGCCGCTCTTGCGCAAGCACCTCGGCACCGATCCCTTCGCGGGCAAGGAAGTGATCGACACCCTGTTGTGGTCGCCCCTGCTTTTTCCGGACAGCCCCTACCACAAGCTGGTGAAGGGCTATCAACTGGTGAACGCCGATACGCCGAACGACCCGCTGGCCGATAGCAAGCTCTGCAAGGAGTTCCTGCATGATGAGGTGATCGCCTTTGAGGCGCTGGATGGCCGGCTGAAGGCGATCTACCACGGGCTATTGGGCGACCGCCCCGGCTACCAAGGTCTTTTCCAGCTGACCGGCACATCAGTTCAGGAGGACCCTTCCTTGGATATGCGCATCAAAGCCTGCTTCCAAGGTCGCCTCTGCGCCACGGCGGACCTCGCGCCCTTGATCCAAGCGCATCCGATGGAGCTGGCCTATGCCTTGGCGCTGATCGACACCACCAGCAGCGTATCCATCCTGCCCGAGTATGTGGTGGCGCAATTCCCGCTGACCCGCGGCATCCTGGAGCAGTTGCGCTTCACGGCTTGTGATGGACCAGCGTGCAGCTATTGCGCGAACAACCTCGACCCGAAGAGGGCGCTGGGCGAGCGCTTCGGGCATGCGGACTTCCGTTTGTTCCGTGGCGAGGCCGCACCGGGTGTGCAGGAGCGCGCGGTACACAGCGCGGTGATGGGCGAGTCGCTGCTGGCCGTGTTCCCCACCGGCGGGGGCAAGTCCATCACCTTCCAGTTGCCGGCGCTGATGCGTGGCGAGCTGACCCGCGACCTCACGGTGGTGATCTCGCCGCTGGTCTCCTTGATGAAGGACCAGGTGGATGTGCTGAAGGGTCGCCATGGCGTGGTGAATGCGGCCTACATCAGTGGCCTGCTTTCGCCCTTGGAACGCGATGAGGCCTTGGAGCAGGTGCGTTCCGGCGCGGTGCATCTCTTGTACCTCTCGCCGGAGTCGCTGCGCTCACCCACGATCTTCCGGTTGTTATGCGGCCGCAACATCGCGCGTTTCGTGATCGATGAGGCGCACTGCTTCTCCTCCTGGGGGCAGGACTTCCGCGTGGATTACCTGTACATCGCGGACTTCATCAAGACCTTGCAGCAGGAGAAGGGCATGCAAGGGCCACTGCCCGTCTCTTGTTTTACGGCCACGGCCAAGCCGCAAGTGGTGGAGGACATCCGGTCCTATTTCAAGGAACGGCTGGGCCTTGAGCTGCAACTCTTCGTGACCCGCGCCCCGCGCGAGAACCTGAGCTATGAGGTGGTGGCGGTGGAGGACCCGGACCAGAAGCCCGCGAAGCTGGTGGAGATCCTGAAGGAGAACGAAGCCCCGGCCATCGTGTACGTGTCGCGCACCAAGCGGGTGCGCGAACTGGTGGAGCACCTCGGCAAGAGCGGCTTCCGCGCCACGGGCTTCCATGGGCAGATGGAGCGCGATGAAAAGCAGCGGAACCAGAAGGCCTTCATGAACGACGAGGTGGACGTGATGGTGGCCACTTCGGCCTTCGGCATGGGGGTGGACAAGGAGGATGTGAAGACCATCATCCACTTCAACATCTCCGATTCACTCGAGAGCTACATCCAGGAGGCCGGTCGGGCCGGGCGCCGCAGCGACATCGAAGCGAAGTGTTTCGTGCTCTACCACGAGAACGACCTGGCGAACCACTTCCGGATGCACCAGAGCGCCAAGCTGAACCTGAAGCAGATCGATCAGGTGTGGCGGGCCATCAAGAACCTGACGAAGGTGCGCAGCAGCATCAACCGGTCTGCGTTGGAGATCGCCAAAGCGGCCGGCTGGGACGTGGAGATGAAGGACCTGGAGAACAAGCTGAAGACCGCCGTAGCCGCCTTGGAGGACCGGGGATACCTGGCCCGCAAGCTGAACTACACGGCCGTGAAGGCCACGAGCATCCTGGTGCGCAACGTGAACGAGGCGGTGAAGCGCATCAACGCATCGGGGCAGCTCAGCGAAAGCCAGAAGCTGGATTGTGTCCGCATGGTGCAACGCATCGTGAAGGACAAGGACCGAACGGGGGAGACCCGGATCGACTATCTGGCCGATGCGTTGGGCATGCATGTCGGCAAGGCCCAGGAGACCATTGAACGCCTGCGCGAAGTGGGAATACTGGCCGATGGGAAGGACCTCACCGCGGTGGTGGACCGTTCGCCCCGCTCCAAGCGTGCAGCGCATATCCGTGCCCGTGATGTCATGGCGGTGGAGAAAGCCTTGCTCGGCCTGTTCACCGAGGAGCCGGTACGGATCTCGTTGAAGGAGTTGAACCAGCGCCTGTTGGACAAAGGGACCAAGGGCACCAGCACGGAGATCATCCATTCCCTGCTCTTGTTCTGGGAGCTCCGGCGGCTCGTGACCAAGAAGCGCGTGAAGCGCCAGGAAGAGGTGTACGCAATCCGGTTCAAGAAACCGCCCCTGGAGGTGTTGGAGCAGATGGAGATGCGCCATGCACTCGCCGCGGAGAGCCTGGGCTATTTGGGGTCCCTGGCCGATGCGGCCCAGGCAACGCCCCAAGGCATGCCGGTCACCTTCTCCCTGCTGGAACTGAAGAAGCAGGTGGAGCTGAACATGCTGGGCGCCCCGCAGGACCTGAAGGACATTGAGCATGCACTACTGTTCCTGAACCAGCTCAAGGCCATTCAATTGCAAGGCGGTTTCATGGTCTACTTCCAGCGCTTGCACATCGAACGGAAGGAGTTGGACAACCGCATACAGTACAAGCAGGCGGACTACGAGAAGCTGCTCCGCTTCTACACGAACAAGGTGGAGCAGATCCACATCGTGGGTGAATACGCGCGCAAGCGGATCGCCAGCTACACGGAAGCACTGGCCTTTGTGGACGACTACTTCAAGTTGGGGTACGAGGTCTTCGTGCGGAAGTATTTCCCGAACAGGCGCACGGAGATCAAACGCACGATGACGGAGAGCCGATTCAGGGAGCTCTTCGGTAAATTGAGCCTTGCCCAGCGTGATGTGGTGGACGACAAGAGCCCGCACATCCTGGTATCGGCAGGTCCCGGCAGCGGCAAGACCAAGGTATTGGTCCACAAGATCGCGAGCCTGCTGTTGATGGAGGACATCAAGCCGGAGCAATTCCTGATGCTCACCTTCAGCAAGTCGGCCGCCTTGGAGTTCCGTTCACGCGTCCACAAGCTGGTGCCGGAATACCGCGGCCTGCTGAAGATATTCACCTTCCACGGTTTCTGCTTCGATCTGCTGGGCGAGGTCGGTGACCTGGAGCGGTCGGAGCAGGTGATCGCCAAGGCCATCGCAGTGTTGGCGGCCAAGGACAACGACGACCAGCTGTCCACGGTGCTGAACAAGAGCGTGCTGGTGCTGGACGAGTTCCAGGATGTGACCAATGAGGAATGGCGGCTCATTCAGGCGCTCGCGGAACGGATCCCGAACCTGCGGATCGTCGCGGTGGGCGACGACGACCAGAACATCTACGAATGGCGGGGGGCATCGCAGGCGCACTGGCAAGCGTTCATCCGTCGCTTTGCACCGAAGGAACATGCCTTGTTGACCAATTACCGAAGCGCGCCCAACATCGTCGCCTTCAACAACCACATCGTGGAGGGCATTACGCAGCGCTCGAAAAAGAAGGAGCAGGCCATTGAAGCCTC
>JAVFAQ010000194.1:0-6199 GCA_034002325.1 Flavobacteriales bacterium
GGCCGGCACCGCCACCTTGGGCGAGGTGCGCCGCAAGCTGATCGAGTTCAAGGAGGAGAGCGGCAAACCGGTGATCGCCTTTGCCGATGGGTACAGCCAGGGCTCGTACTACCTGGCCAGTGCGGCCGACGCCGTGTTCCTCCAGCCCAGGGGCGACCTGGATTACCGCGGCCTGCAATCCGAATCGATGTTCTTCAAGGGCATGTTCGAGAAGCTGGACATCGACATGCAGTTCATCCGGGGCAGCAACAACCAGTTCAAGAGCTTCGGCGAGGTGTTCACCGAGGACAAGATGAGCCCGGCCAACCGCGAGCAGGTGCGCCAACTGCTTTCCGGCATTTGGAACGAGCACCGTTCGGCCGTGTCCGCCTCGCGCGGGATCACGCCGGAGCAGCTGGACCTGATCGCCGACAGCGTGCTGGTACGCAACGCGGACGATGCCCTGCGCCTGGGCCTGGTGGACGGCCTGCTCTTCCGCGACCAGGTGCTGGACACCCTGCGCGCCCGTCTGGACCTGCCCAGCGGCAAGGACATCCGCTTCGCCAGCCTGCGTAGCTACGGCAGCAGCTTCACCAAACGCACGGCCCGGGGCACCGGTGGTGCGGCCATCGGCAGGGGCAAACTGGCCGTGATCTATGCCGAAGGCGATATCGCGATGGGCAAAAGCTCGGACGGCACCATCGGTGGCGCATCGCTCTCGGAGATCATCCGCGAAGCCCGCGAGGACAGCACGATCAAGGCCGTGGTGCTGCGGGTGAACTCGCCCGGTGGCAGCGGCCTGGCCAGTGAGATCGTTCACCGTGAGCTGGTGCTTGCCAAGGCCGTGAAGCCCGTGGTGGTGAGCATGGGCAACGTGGCCGCATCGGGCGGTTATTACATCGCCGCACCGGCGGACCGGATCTATGCCTCGCCCACCACCATCACCGGTTCCATCGGTGTGTTCGGCATGATCCCCAACATGCAGGGCTTCTTCAACAACAAGCTGGGCATCACCTTCGATGGGGAAAAGACCCACCGCCACGCGGACATGCTCACCGTGAGCCGGGCCCTTACGCCGCATGAGCAGAAGATGATCCAGGGCTTCATCGATGATTTCTACGATGGTTTCCTGGAACGCGTGGCCGAGGGCCGCGGCATGACCAAGGAAGCGGTGGACGCCGTGGGCCAGGGCCGGGTGTGGACCGGTGCCGATGCCCTGAAGCATGGGCTGGTGGACGAACTGGGCGGCCTGGAGGACGCGATCATCGCGGCCGCCGAGCTGGCGGGGTTGGACGAATACCGCCGCGTGGAACTGCCGCGCCAGAAGGACCTGATGGAGCAGATCATGACCGACCTCACCGGCAACGCCCGCACGTGGGCCGCGCACCAGGTGCTGGGCGACGATGCCCGCATGCTCATGCGCTTCCGGCAGGCGAGCGCCGCCACCGGGCAGGGCGGCATCATGGCCCGCATGCCGTTCGACATCACCATACACTAAGGTCGAAAGCCACTTCGCGCAAGGGCGCATGTGCCACGTGTACATGCGCCCTTCGTCTTTCGTGGAAGCCGGGGCACCGGCCTTCGGCCCATGTGCAAGGCGGCCCATTGTGACGGACATGTGAGCAATGAGACACGTCCGGCCCATCCACCGCGATGGCGCACGATCCCTTCCGATCGGAGCGACATGCAATGCCCCACTCCCCATGGACGGGAAGTGCGGGAGCCGGCCGCTGAAAGGCAATTCCACAGGCGGTACATGCTCCTGCGCCACCGGGTGAAGGCTTGTCACGACAAATCGTCCACCTCATGGCCCGGCACCATTCCGAGGTCCGGGGTCCGATCACCAGGCGGGCCATGGCCGCACGCCCCACGGGAAGGCGGCAGCGGCCGGGTCCGGACCATGCCGCCAGAAACTGTCGCAGCGATCCCGTCCAATGGCCCAGGCGATCGCACACGGCACGTGGAACGGCCGCACGCGGCGATCACAAACGCACCGGCAGCCCCTGCAGCACGTCGAGGTACTTGCCGGCCATCACGTAGCGGTACTTGGCGTTGATCAGCTCGGCGGTGTTGGCGTTGAGCTGCGTCTTGGCGGTGGTGAGCTCGATGGAGGTGATGGCGCCGGCGTTGAAGCGTTCCTGCGCGTACTCCAAGGCCAGGGTGCCGGCCTCCACGGCGCGCTGGGCGGCGCGGTACTGGCGGTGGGCGCCGCGCCGCATCACCAGGGCATCGACCACTTCGCGCTGCAGGTCGTTGCGCACGGAGGCCACGCGGTTGAGGCTCTGCTCATGGCGGATGCGTGCCTGGGCCACGTTGGTGCGGTTGCGCATGTTGTTGAACAGCGGGATGCTCAGCTGCAGGCCCACGGTCTCGTTGAGGTTCTGGTCGAGCTGCGCGCTGAACGGCGTGAGCTCCGTGTTGTAGCCGATGCTGGGTGCGTAGACCACTTCCCCGCCGTTGGTGAAGCCGATGGGCTGCGGATCACCGATCACCGGCCCGCCCACGATGCGTTGGTTGAGGCCGGAGTAGCCCGTGCCCACCGATGCGCCCAGCGACAGGGTGGGCAGGTGGCCCGCGCGGGCGATGGCGATGCCTCGCTCGGCGCTCTGCACGGCCAGCCCGGCCTGGGCATAGGCGTGGTTGTTGCGCAGCACGGCGTCCAGCACGTCATCGGCGGCCACGGCGGGCTCGCCCACCTCCAGCGCGGTGATGTCGGGCGCGGTGATGTCGAAGCCCATCAGCTCGTGGTGGTCCATCTGCATGGCGCGGCCCAAGGCGAGCATGCGCTGGTCGTGCTGGTTTTGCGCGTCGGTGAGGTTGAATTCCTCCTGGGCCACCTGCGCCCGCAGGGTGAGCAGTTCGGCCTGGGCCAGTCGGCCGGCCTCCACCATGGCGGCGGTGAAGCGCACCTGCTCCTCGGTGGCGGCCACCTGTTGCTCGCTCGCGCGGATGCGTTCGCGCAGGCCCAGCACGTCCAGGAAGGCCTGGACCACCTCCAGGCGCACCTGGTCCAGCATGGCCTCGCGCGCCTGCTGGGCGGTCTCCACATCGATCCCCGCCTGGCGGATGCGGTTCACGCGGCTGCCGCCCTGGTACAGGGCCAGGTTGGCGCTGAGGTAGAAGTTGTTGCTGCGCACGCGATCGTTGGCGAAGGTGTTGGTGAAGCGGTCCACCACCCGGCCGAAGTTGTAGGTGTGCGAGGCGAAGGCGTTGAGGTCGGGCGCCAGGTCCCACTTGGCCTGGTCATGGGCGGCGCGGGCGATCTCCTCATCGAGCAGGGCGTCGATCACCGTGAGGTTCTTCTCCTCGGCGCGCTGCACGCATTGTTCCAGGGTGAGGACCTGCTGGGCGTGTGCGGCGGGCAGGGCCAGGGCGAAGGCGATGATGGGCAGTATGCGCATGGCGGGACTTCCCGGGCATGGGCCGGGCCACGCAAAACTACCGGTGCCGGCCGGCGGGCGGGGCGGCTTGTGACGAGCGGCACGCAGGCGGGGCGGAAGGCGGGTCACAGGCCCATGACCTTGATCTCCACCCGGCGGTTGGCCTCGCTCTGCTCGCGGCCCTTGGGGTCGGGGTGGAGCATCCGGCTGTTGCCGTAGCCCTTGTATGACATGCGGCGCGGGCCGATGTCGTTCACCAGCAGGAAATCATGCACGGTCTTGGCCCGCGCGGCGCTCAGCTCGATGAACTCCTTCTTGTTGCGGAAGGTGGGGCCGTTCACGTGGCCCTGGATCTCGATATGCACCGTGGGGTTCTCGTTCATGAACTGCAGCAGCATCAGCAACGACGATTCGCTCTGGCGCATCACCTTGGTGTCGTTGCCCACGAAACGGATGTCGTCCAGCACCACGTGCTCCCCGGGCGCGATCGGCTTGAGGCGCAGTTCCACCTTCACCTCCGGGCCGGTGCTGCCCTTGATGCGTTCCGCATGGAACATGTAGCCCTTGCGGATGCACGCGATGCGCAGGTTGCGGTAGGCGTCCATCTCGTAGGTGTACTGGCTGCCGCCCCGGCCTTCCACCACCTTGTCGAAGACCATGCCCTCGATGGTGATCGGGGCTTCCACGGGCCGGCCGGTGACGGCATCGGCGATGGTGATCTCCAGCCGCTGCTGCGGGCGCGTCTTCTCCGGTTCCGGCGGCGGCGGCGGGTCGTAATGGAAGCGGATGGTGTAGCCCGCCCGCGGCCGGTCCTGGTAGTCGATCACCAGGTAGAAGAGCTCGCCCTCCTCCACCTCCATCGCCCGGCTGTAGCTGCTGCCCACGCCGCTGCGCACGTAGTCGTCCGGGGCGTCCTTGCGCAATCCGCAGCGCGAGCCGATGGACTTGTCGTTGCGCGAGATGTTGCTGCGCACGGGCACCGCCTCTTTGCGCACGATCTTCTCGCAGATCCCCGGCACCGCCCCCCGGAACACGAGGAAGTCGATGTCGTCGTCGATGTGGTCCGGGATGATGTCGAACGAGAGCGTGGTGGTGGCCGGCGAGCGGAAGGTGTACCAGGTGGTGTGGTGTTCACGTTCGAACCACTGCTTGTGGTCGGGCGGGTTCTCCTTGATCTCCAGCTTGTTCCCGAAGCCGCGCACCGCGTACGGCTGCACGTGTACGGAGTCCATGATGGGGATCGCGCCGGTGCAGTCGCCGTTCTCCTGCGTGTAGCGCAAGCTCCCCTGGCCATGGGCGAGGATGGCCAGCAGGACGGCCGAGGCGGAGAACAACGGACGCGACATGCCAGCCCGTCCATACGCAAGGCCGGGAACGAAGGTTCCTCAATACGCCAGGTTGCTGCCCAGCCAACGCTCCATCCATTCCACGGACCGCCCCTTGCGCCGCGCCAGGTCCTCGATCTGGTCCTTCCCCACCCGGCCCACGCCGAAGTATTTGCTGCGCGGATGCGCGAAATACCAGCCGCTCACCGCCGCCGTGGGGAACATGGCCAGGCCCTCGGTGAGCTCGATGCCCGTGTGCTTCGTGGCGTCCAGCAAGCGGAAGATCTCCGGCTTTTCCGTGTGGTCCGGGCAAGCGGGATAACCCGCAGCGGGCCGCACACCGGCGTACTTCTCCTTGATCAGCTCCTCGTTGCTGAGCTGTTCCGCCCCGGCATAGCCCCAGGTCTCCTTGCGCACCACCTCGTGCAGTTTCTCGGCGAACGCTTCCGCCAGGCGATCGCCCAGGGCCTTGCAGAGGATGGCGCTGTAATCATCACCTGCGGCCTCGAACTGCTTCGCGCGCTCCTCCACGCCATGGCCGGTGGTGACGGCGAAGGCCCCGATCCAGTCCGCGATGCCGCTTTCCTTCGGCGCGATGAAATCCGCGTTCGCGATATGGGGCACCCCCGGTGCCTTCTTGGATTGTTGCCGCAGCGTATGGAAGGTGCCGATCACTTCCCTGCGGCTCTCATCCTTGTATACCTCGATGTCGTCGCCCACGGCATTGGCCGGCCAGATGCCCGCTACGCCGTGCGCGGTGAACCAGCGTTCCTTCACCAGGCGGTCCAGCATCCGCAGGGCATCGGCGTGCAGCTTGCCGGCCTCGGCGCCCACCACGGGATCGGTGAGGATCTTCGGGTACTTGCCCGCCAGCTCCCACGCTTGGAAAAAGGGCGTCCAGTCCAGGTAGGGCAGCAGGTCCGCGAGCGGGAAGTTGCGGAAGGTGAAGAGGCCGGTGCTGCGGGGTTGCGCAGGAGGCTCGGCCTGCCAGTCGATGACGAAGGGCTTGCTGCGGGCTTCCGCGATGGGGATGATCTCCTTCTCGCGCTGCGAGGTGGCATAGTGCTCGCGCACCGTTTCGTACTCGGCCGCGATGCGCTGCACGAAGGCATCGTGCGTGGCGGGGCTCAGCAGTTCGCTCACGGCCGGGACGCAGCGCGAGGCATCCAGGATGTGTACCACGGGCTTGCTGTAGTGCGGCGCGATGCGCACGGCGGTATGCACCCGGCTGGTGGTGGCGCCGCCGATCAGCAGCGGCAGCTCGAAGCCCTCGCGCTCCATCTCCTTGGCCACGTGCGCCATCTCGTCCAGCGAGGGCGTGATGAGGCCGCTGAGGCCGATCACGTCCACCTTCATCTCGCGCGCGGTCTTCAGGATGGTGGCGCTCTGCACCATCACGCCGAGGTCGATCACCTGCCAGCCGTTGCACGCGAGGATCACGCCCACGATGTTCTTGCCGATGTCATGCACGTCGCCCTTCACGGTGGCAGCAGCACTTTCTTCGGGCCGTCATCG
>JAVFAQ010000195.1:0-6199 GCA_034002325.1 Flavobacteriales bacterium
GTGCTCTTCCGATCTGCTCCAGTATTCGGGCAGGCGCACTTCATCGCCGAGGCGGCTGATGGAGATGCTGTCGGCGCGGGTCCATCGGCGGAATACCTTCATCACCTTCACCCGGGTGGCCGCCACACCGAAGGCACCGGCCAGCGCATCGGCCACGCTGTCGGGCACCAGGCGGTCCAAAGTGGTGTGCTGCATCTGCGGGCGGTCCACGAAGGTGGTGTCCACCAAGTGGCCGCGCACCTTCACGATCACCTCGTCATCAAAGTAGAGCGGGTTGCCGAGGCTGTCGGTCACGGCATCGGACCCGTGGTGGTACACATCGTACTTCACGGTGGTGTAGGCCGGCCCATCGGGGCCCTCGGTGATACCGCTCACGTAGTACACGCCGTTGTTGCCCACGGCCAGCGCCAGGGCCAGGTCATCGTCCCCGGCTGCATCGTGCGTTTTGCTCCATTGCACGTCTCCCGCCCCGTTGTAGCACACGGTGGCATAGTCCAAACTGCCGCTACGGACCGCACTGCCGGTCACCACGATGCGGTTGCCCGATACGGCGATCTTGGTGGCCTGCGCTTTCCAGCTCGTGCTGTGTACCCGGTGGCGCTGAAGCCATTGCTGCGCTCCTGCGGCGCTGTACTTGATGGTGATGAAGTCGCTGCCGCCGTACTGGTTGCCTACGTACCCGGCCACATAGACATTGCCGCTGACATCGGCCGCCACGGCCTGCCCGGCGTCATCGTGGCCGGTGCCGTCATGGTCCACCACCCAGGCGAGTTCCAGGTCGTGCGCGAACTTCAGGGTCTGGATGTCCTTCTGCCCGCCGTTGGTTCGGTAGCCGGTCACGTAGATGTTCCCGGCCTCGTCCATGCTCATGCCCAAGGGTTGGTCCAGCCCCACGCCGGGCAGGGCCACGCGCACGGTGTCCATGCCCGCGCCCGTGGCGCCGTTGTAGCGCAGTGTGGCGTAGTCCCAGGAGTTCACCGCGCTGGCGCTGCCACCGGTGATGATGGGATGCCCGGAGCCATCGAGCTTTACGCTGGTGGCCGCATCGATCAAGCCGATGTGGTCGTAGGTCTGCGCCCATTGGAAGGCGCCCGATGCGTTGAACTTCACCAGGGCATAGTCCGTGAGGGCCGCGCCGGTGAAGGTGGCGCCGCAGACGAACACGTTGCCTGCGTTGTCGATGGCCATGTCCGAAGGCACATCGGCCAGGCCCGTTGGCCCGTTCCAAGTGGCGGCCCATTGCAGGGTTCCCGTCGCGTTGTACTTCAGCACGGCGAAGTCCTGTTCGTTGCCGGTGATGGTCACGGTGGCGGCCACGAAGATGTCGCCCCCCGCCGTGGCCTCCACCACGATGCCGTGGTCGTCGCCGTTGGCCGTGCCATTGTAGGTCTGCTGCCAGAGCAGGTCGCCGGCGCTGTTGTACTTGGTCACCAACACATCGGTGTGGCCGGGGCCTGACTCGGTGTTGCCCACCACGATCAGGTTGCCGGCGGCGTCCATGGTGCTGGCCGTCCAGGGGATCATCGCATCAGGCGACCCGATGCTCTGCACCCATTCGGTGTTGATGTAGGTCTGGGCGTGGCTGTGGCCGGTGGCCGCCCATGCGATCAGGGCCGTGGCGATCCACCGGAACGTGCGGGAGGGGGGGGGGGCAGGCATCATTTCAACGGGCTTTGGTGGGTAGGGGGTGCGCTGAAGATAGGCCCATTTTTCAGCAATGCCAAATGGCGCCGTGCGATCGTGCGTTGTGCGGTGTCCGGCGGGCCGTGCGCACAGTGGCATCCCAATGGACCCCGGACGTCCCGGCGCACCCGGCGGCAGGTGGGAGGCGGGGATGTGATCGTAGGGCCGCTCCTGCGCGATGCCCTTCAGCCCTGGACGACGCCCTGGATGTGCCGGCCGGTGTGCGAGGCGGTCTCGGCCGCGAGTCCCTCGGGCGTGCCCGTGTACACCACGTGGCCGCCGGCGTCGCCGCCTTCGGGCCCCAGGTCGATCACGTGGTCGGCGCACTTGATCACCTCGGTGTGGTGCTCGATCACGATCAGGCTGTGGCCGTTGTCCAACAGCATCCCGAAGGCGCGCAGCAACTTGGCCACGTCGTGGAAGTGCAGGCCGGTGGTGGGCTCGTCGAAGATGAACAGCGTGGGCTGCTCGTCCTGCCCCTTGCCCAGGAAGCTGGCGAGCTTGATGCGCTGGGCCTCGCCGCCGCTGAGGGTGCTGCTGCTCTGGCCCAGCTTCACGTAGCCCAGGCCGGTGCCTTGCAGCGGCAGCAACTTGGCCACCACCCGCTGCACCAGCGCGGAGCCTTCGGCATGGGCGCGGAAGAAGGCGATGGCATCGTCCACGGTCATGTCCAGCACCTGGGCCACGTCGTGGTCGTGGAAGCGGGCATCGAGGATCTCGTCGCGGAAGCGGCGCCCCTTGCACTCGTCGCAGGTGAGCACGATGTCGGCCATGAACTGCATCTCGATGCGTACCACGCCCTCGCCCTGGCACACCGGGCAGCGGCCGCCGTCCACGTTGAAGCTGAAGAAGCTGGGCTTGTAGCCGCGCGAGCGGGCCACGCCGGTCTCGCTGAACAGGGTGCGCACCTCGTCCCACGCCTTCACGTAGGTCACCGGGTTGCTGCGGCTGCTGCGGCCGATGGGGTTCTGGTCCACCAGTTCCACGGCCTTGATGCGTGGGATGTCGCCCTCCAGCGCGGCATGCTCCCCGGGCCGGTCGCCGAAACCGTCCAGCACGCGTTTCAGGGCCGGGTGCAGCACGCGTTTCACCAGGGTGGTCTTGCCGCTGCCGCTCACGCCGGTCACCACCGTGAGCATGTTCAGCGGGAAGGCCACGTCGATGTTCTTCAGGTTGTTCTCGCGGACGCCCTTCACCAGGATGCGGTCGCGCACGGGGCGGCGCTTCGTGGGCACCGGTATGGCCATGCGCCCGGTGAGGTATCGCGCGGTGAGGCTGTCGGCGGCCATGAGCTCGGCATGCGTGCCGCTGAAGACCACTTCGCCACCGAGCGTGCCGGCCTCGGGGCCCATGTCGATGATGTGGTCGGCGGCGCGCATCACCTCCTCGTCGTGCTCCACCACGATCACGGTGTTGCCCAGGTCGCGCAGTTGCTTGAGCACGCCGATCAGCCGCCGGGTGTCGCGCGGGTGCAGGCCGATGCTGGGTTCGTCCAGGATGTACATGCTGCCCACCAAACTGCTGCCCAACGAGGTGGCCAGGTCGATCCGCTGGGTCTCGCCCCCGCTCAGGGTGTTGCTGCGGCGGTCCAGGGTGAGGTAGCCCACGCCCACGTCCACCAGGTACTGCAGCCGGCTGCGCACTTCCTTCAGCAGGCGCTCGCCGATGCGCAGCTCCGCGGGCGTGAGTTCCAGGGCATGGAAGAAGGCGAGGCAGTCGGCGATGGGCATGCGCACCAGCGCGGTGATGTCCTGCCCGCCGAGCTTCACGTAGCGGGCCTCCTTGCGCAGGCGGCTCCCTTCGCATTCCGTGCAGCGGGTGCGCCCCCGGTAGCGGCTGGCCAGCACGCGGTACTGGATCTTGTAGCTCTTCTCCTCCACGTGGCGGAAGAAGGCGTTGATGCCGCGCAGGCCGCGGGCGCCCTTCCACAGCAGGTCGCGTTGGGCGGCGGTGAGCTCGCGGTAGGGGCGGTGGATGGGGAAGTCGTAGGCCGTGCTGGCCCGCTCGAACGCCTCACGCCACTCGCCGAGCTTTTCGCCGGACCATGGCGCCACGCAGCCCTGGTACACGCTCAGGCCCTTGTCGGGCACCACCAGGTCGGGGTCGATGCCGATCACATGCCCATAGCCCTCGCACGTAGGGCAGGCGCCCACGGGGTCGTTGAAGCTGAACAGGTTGGGGGTGGGTTCCGGGAAGGTGATGCCGTCGCGCTCGAACCGGTCGCTGAAGGCCATCTGGAGGCCGTCGCCGGCAAGCATGATCAGTTCACCCTGGCCCTCGAAGAAGGCGGCCTCGGCACTGTCCGCCACGCGGCTCTCGGTGTCGCTGTCGCCGGGCGCGGCCACGATCCGGTCCACCACCAGGAACCAGGTGCCCTTCAACACCTTCTTGCCCGGGAGCAGCTCCTCGATCCGATGCACGTCCTTGCCGTCATGCACGCGCGCGAAGCCCTGCTGCTGCAGGATGCCGAAGTGCTCCTTCAGACTGCGGCTGGCCGGCGGGTGCAGGGGGGCGAGCACCAGCATCGGGCTGTCCGCAGGGCGTTCGTTCGCCCAGGCCACCACATCGTTCACGGTGTCGCGCTTGACCGCTTCGCCGCTCACCGGCGAAATGGTGCGGCCCACGCGCGCGAAGAGCAGCTTCAGGTGGTCGTACACCTCGGTGCTGGTGCCCACGGTGCTGCGCGGATTGCTGCTCATCACCTTCTGCTCGATGGCGATGGCCGGGCTGATGCCCTGCACCTTGTCCACGTCGGGCTTCTCCAGGCGGCCCAGGAACTGCCGGGCGTAGCTGCTGAGGCTTTCCACGTAGCGGCGCTGGCCCTCGGCGTAGAGCGTGTCGAAGGCCAGGCTGCTCTTGCCGCTTCCGCTCAACCCGGTGATCACCACCAGCTTGCTGCGGGGGATGTCCACGTCGATGTTGCGCAGGTTGTGGACGCGGGCGCCGCGCACGCGGATCGTGCCGGCGTCGCGTGCAGGGCGCGGGGCGGCCTTCCCGTTGGAGGGGGCCGTTGAACGGGTTTTCGGACGGGAAGCGGACAAGGGGCGGGGGAAAGGAAGGGAACGGGAGCGCGAAATTAGGCAACGGCTTGCGCCGTGGACGGCGGCCCCGCTATCTTTGGCCTGCGCCCGGGCACAAGCCACGGGCAATAACCCACCGACCGGCCGCGTTCCTCCTTCCACGTACGCCGCCTTACACCCGGGTCCCGCCCACCAACACCGCACCTGCCCATAGCACGACCTCTACCCTGACAGTACGATCCGCTCACGGACCAAAAAGGGAAGGCCATGCTAACCAAGGTGAAGGGCCCCGCCAAGGCGGGGGTGTTGAACGATCAGCAATTGGTGCGACTGTACCTCGGAGGCGATGAGAAAGCCTTCGAGTCGTTGCTGTTCCGCCATAAACGGAAGGTTTGGTCGCACATCCAAGTGATGGTGCGCGACCGCGAGGTCACCGAGGACCTGTTCCAGGAGACCTTCATCAAGGTGGTGCACACGTTGCGGGCCGGCGGGTACAATGAGGAGGGCAAGTTCCTGCCCTGGGTCATGCGCATCGCCCACAACCTGGTGATCGACCACTTCCGGCGCAACAAGAAGATGCCGCTGGTACGGGGCCATGCCGACCATGACGTGTTCGCCACCGTGGCCCAGCCGGGCAAGAACGTGGAGCAGCGCCTGGTGAACGGCCAGATCGACGCGGACGTGCGCAAGCTGATCGACCATCTGCCCGAGGAGCAACGCGAAGTGGTGATCATGCGCACCTACCTGGGCATGAGCTTCAAGGAGATCGCCGGGCTCACGGGGGTGAGCATCAACACCGCCCTGGGCCGCATGCGCTATGCGCTGATCAACATGCGCAAGCTCATCCAGAAGCACGGCATGTCGCTGGACCGGGCCTGAACGGTCCCGTGGGCCGATAACGGGCGGGCGCCATCGCGGTGCCCGCCCGGTTTGTTCGTGGCCATGCAATAGGCGGGCGGGGCCGCCGTTATCCCTGCAAAACCAAACCGTACCACATGACCGATTCTACCCTTCGACGTGCAGACCACACCCGCCGGCCACGCAGAAAGATGACCCCCGCATCCGGCCCCGGCCCCCGTGCCGCCACCATCCGGGCCATCCTGGGCTACTCCAAGGCCATGCGGGTGATGGAGGCGCCCCCGCTCGGCACCGTCGTGCTGGTCCTCAACTGAGCCGCACCACGTACGGGAAAGCCCCCGGGGCCGTTGCTTCGGGGGCTTTCCATGGCCGGCACCGCGGCCCTCACAAGCTCAGCAGCTCCTTGAACCGAGCCGACTGCCGTCGGGACACCTCGATCTTCTCGGGCTGGCCGTTGCGGTCGGTGCTGCGCAATTTCACCATCAGGCCGTTGTTGAACCACGGCTCGATGCCCTCCACCCAGCGCAGGTTGATGATGTGCTTGCGGTTGGCGCGGAAGAACACCTGCGGGTCGAGCTTCTCCTCCAGTTTGTTCAGCGAGCGCAGTACCAGCGGCTTCTGGTCGTGGAAGCGCACCC
>JAVFAQ010000196.1:0-6187 GCA_034002325.1 Flavobacteriales bacterium
GGTCGTCGGTAGTGAGTGGGCGGAGATCTCGTCGAATTACGATGTGGTGGTCGCCCGGAAGAGCGATGGTCCCATCTGGAACTGGGGCCGCTACACGTACGGCCAGCTGGCCACGGACGACTTCATCGACCGCAACGCACCGGTGCAGGTGGGCACCGGGTCCGATTGGAGCCGGGTGTTCGCCGGCAACAACCAGGGCTATGCGATCAGGAACGATGGCACCTTGTGGACCTGGGGCGACAACACGGAGGGTGAACTGGCCAACGGCACCCTCGATCATGTGTACCAACCGGCGCAGATCGGCACCGACAACGATTGGGCCACCATCGTGCCCGGCGGCCACCACATCCTGGCGCTGAAGAACGACGGCACCTTGTGGGGCTGGGGCATGGGCGGTTTCGGTGCGTTGGGCAATGGGAGCGCCGATACGTTGCTGCTGCCCGAGCAGGTGGCAACGGGCACATGGGCAGGTGTGGCCGCCGGGCTGGTGCATTCCATCGCCCTGCGTACGGACGGCACCCTGTGGGCGGCCGGTGACCCAACGGCGATCGTGCCGGCCACACCCGTTCCGTTCTGGACCCAGGTGGGTACGGACGACGATTGGGCGAGCGTGGGTGCCGGTGCGATCTCAAGCATGGCCGTCAAGGCCGATGGCACCTTGTGGCTGTGGGGGCAAACGCTTTTCGGCACCGCACTGGAACCCACGCAGGTGGGGACCGATACCGACTGGGCCAGTGCCTCGGGCGGACTGCTTCACCACCTGGCCGCCAAGACCGATGGCACCCTCTGGGCCTGGGGCGCGAACAGCAACGGCCAGTTGGGCGACGGTTCGAACACCGCGCGGGCGCTGCCCGGCCCCGTGCCGTGCGATGGGATCCCCACGCATGTGGACCAGTTGGCCGAGCTACCGCTGCGCGTGTATCCCGATGCCACCGGTGAATGGCTGGTAGTGGAGGGCCATGCCGCGCTGGAGCACCTGCCCGTGCGGGTGCTGGACCAGGCCGGGCGCTTGGTGCTGGAGCAGCGCATGGCCCATGGTCGTGTGGCCATTGCCGCGCTTGGTGCCGGGGCCTACGTGGTGCAGGTGGCCGTGGTCGGCGGTTGGAAGTCCGGGCGTTTCGTGAAGTGGTAGGAACGCGCTACCGCACCTTCAGCATGTTGCGCACCTGCTGCCGGGCCTCGTTCTGCAGGCGGCAGTAGTACACGCCGGCGGGCAGCGGGCCCAGGTCCACCTCCACCGTACGGGTGCCGGGTGCCACGGGCGCGTTGAGCACGGTGGTCACCAACTGGCCGCCCTCGTTGTACACCTGCAGCAGCACGCGGCCGCCGTGGCTGGTGTACTTCACGGTGGTGCGTTCCACGAAGGGGTTGGGGTACACCTCCAGCAGGCGCTCGCCGGCCCGCTGGTGCTGCTCATGCACGTTGGCGCTGAGGCATCCGGCGGGGTCCACGATGGGCAGCGGCTGGTAGGTGTCCAGCAGCACCTGGTCCACCTCCTCGGGGGCCAGGCAGAACCAGTCGGTGAGCACCGCGGCGTAGACCGACCGGAAATCGTATTGCATGGCCAGGTTGGTCTGGTAGGTGGTGCCGGGCGGGATCTCCGGGTTGGTGCCCAGCATGCCGGGGGCCACCTGGTTGCCGAAGAGGAACATGGGCAGGGCGCTGCCGTGGTCGGTGCCGATGCTGGCGTTGCTCACGATGCGGCGTCCGAACTCGCTGAAGGTCATCCCCAGCACGCGGTCCTCCAGGCCCAGGCCGGCGAGGTCGTTCTGGAAGGCGGTGATGGCGTCGCTGAGGCCCTGGAGCAATTGCGCATGCACGCCCTGGGCGTGGTCGGTGGCCACCACCTGTTCCGCATGGGTGTCGAAGCCGTTGAGGCTGACCCAATAGATGCGGGTCTTGAGCCCGCCGCAGATCAGCCGCGCCACGATCTTCAGGGCCTGGGCCAGCTGGGCGCCGGGCGCGTTGCCGGTGGGGTAGGGGCCGTGGTCGCAGGCGGATTGGGCGGCGGCCTGGATGACATCGCCGTACAGGTCGGTCTGGTTCTGCACGGTGCGCACCATGCCCAGCTTGCCCCCGCTGCATGCGTCGCTCAGCGGGTCGTTGTAGATGTGGCCCGAGAGGTCCAGCGGGTCGTCCGTGTTGTTGATGGCCACGCCCATGCTCAGGCCCTGGTGCTGCAGGCCGGGGCCGATGGGGCCGCCCACCCGGATGGCCAGCGGGTCGGGCATGTCCGCGTTGGGGTAGCCGGCCGGGTAGTTGGGGTACTCCAGGTCCAGGTACCGCCCGGTCCACCCGCTGTTGAGCAACTGGTCGTGGTGCGCGCCGGTCTCCCAGATGTCGGTGGCGCGGAAGTGCGAGTAGTTGGGCTGCGGATAGCTCACGCCCTGCACGATCCCGAGCTTGCCCGCGTCCCACAGGTCGCGCAGGCCGGTCATGGCCGGGTGCAGGCCGGTGCCGTCGAGGCCGCTGAGCGGCAGCACCTGGGCCTCGGGGATCAGCACGTGGGGCCGCACCTGGCTGAGCACGTCGTACTGGTCCAGCGGGATCACCGTGTTCAGGCCGTCGTTGCCGCCGTACAGCTGCACCACCACCAGCACCCGGTCGTTCAGGTCGCGGGCGCGCAGGGCGGCCAGCAACGGGCTGCTGAAGCCGCGCACGGCCATGCCCCCGATGGTGGCGAGCGAGGCGGTGCGGAGGAAGCGGCGGCGGTCCATGGCTCAGAACAATTGGGTCTCCCCGGCGCCCCGCAGGTCGTTGAAGAGCCAGCGCAGGATCAACGGCACCAGCTGGGCGGTCATGTCGGTGGTCTGCGGGTCGTTCACGTACAGCTCGTACGCATCGCTCCAGTAATGGTCGAACTGCTGGCCCAGCAGCAGGTAGCTGGTCTTCAGCTGGTCCTTCACCTGTTGCGAAACGGGCACGGTGAAAAGCAGCTCGGTGGCCTCATGCACCAGCACGTTCGGGTCGAAGGGGTCGCTGAACTGGGCCACCACGGCGAGCAGGTCCACCTGGAAGCTCAGGTCCTGGCTGGCGGCCTCGTACATGTTGCCGTCGGTGGTGAAGCCCGTCCACAGGATGGCCGCCACGGCATTGTTGCGGGCGGGGTAGGTGGCGGTGTCCATCCAGATGTCGTCGTACTGCGGGTACTGGTGGTACGCGGGCCATCCGGCCACGTTGGGCGGCTGGAACAGGGGCTGCCCGCAGTAGGCCACCAGGGCGTACACCTGGAGCCACGCGGCGTATTGCGCCTCGAGCTGGGCGGGGCCGGGGAAGGGGAAGTCCAGCTGCCGCAGGGTGCCCACCACCAGGTCCACCGGCGGCTTGATCATGCAGGCGCGCACGCTTTCACTGAAGAAGTGCGCGCTGGTCAGCAGGGCCTGCATCACGATGCGCATCTGGTCGGGCGCGTTCTGGTGCTGCCGGAAGAGCTCGGCCAGCGGCACGATCACCTCGGCCTCGGTCTCGGCGTCGATGGTGCCGTGCACGAAGTAGCGGTACAGCTCGCGGCAGATGAACAGGGACACCTCGTCCTTGGCGCAGATCATGTCCAGCAGGGCGCTCAGCTCGGCCTCCCCGGCACCGGGCCCGGCCTGCCCGGTGATGGTGGTGTTGTTGAAGAAGGCGCTGAAGGTCTTGTCGCCGCTGTCGTGCAGGAAAGGCACGAAGATGGTCGCGGGCAGGATGGGGGTGCCGCCGTCCTGCGTTTGGATGGTCCAGCCGGTGAGCACCCGGGCGGCCGTCTGCACATCGGCCTCGGTGTACCCCACGCCCTCGCCCAGGGTGAAGAGCTCCATCAGCTCGCGGGCGAAGTTCTCGTCGGGCGCGAACACGTTGTTCAGGTAGCCGTTGAGGTAGAGCAGCATGGCGGTGCTCACGCTCATGTCGTGTACCAGCTGCCGGAAGTTGCCCAACGCATGGCCCCGCAGCATCATGTCATAGGCATGGAGCATGTCGGGGTTGAACACCGTGGTGGCCTCCACGGGCATGTGGTTGCTCCAGAACAGCGTCATCTTCTCGCGCAGGGTGCGGTCCTGTTGCACGAGCAGGCCGGCGCGCCAGGCCACGAAGCTCTCGATGCGCTTCTGGCTCACCGCCGGCTCCTCGTCCGGGTCGCGCGGGGTGTCCACCCAGGTGCTGCCGAAGGGCACGGCGCCGTCGATCAACGTGGGGTCGGGCCCGGCACCGGCATCGAGCCAGTAGTTCTTCACCGTGGGCGCGGGCCCGGGACCGAAGGTCAGCAGCGCGTCCACCGTTTGTTGCAACGACTGCCCGGCGAAATGCGCCAGGTCCGCGTTGTTGCATCCGAAGAGCGTACGCCGCAACAGGTGCCGGAGCTCTGCGGTGCCGAAGGGACCCGTGTAGGGAGTGAGAGGCATCGGCCTAAGGACGACCGAAGTTCGTGAAAAATGGCCTGCGGTGGCCGGCAGTGTCGAAAAAGCGGCCTATTCCTCCCCGATGACCTTGGCCACCACTTGGGGGGTCACGCCGCTGCTGCTGAAGCCCCCGTCGTGGAAGAGGTTCTGCATGGTCACGTACCGCGTGAGGTCGCTGAAGAGCGAGATGCAGTACGCGGCGCAGGCGGCGGCCGGCGCGTTGCCCAGGGGGCTCATCGCGTCGGCGAAGCCGAAGAACCCGCCGAAGCCCTTGATGCCGCTGCCCGCCGTGGTCATGGTGGGGCTCTGGCTCACGGTGTTCACCCGTACCTTCTTCTCCATGCCCAGGTGGTATCCCCAGTTGCGGGCGATGCTCTCCAGCAGGGCCTTGGCGTCGGCCATGTCGCCGTAGCCCGGGAACACCCGCTGGGCCGCGATGTAGCTCAGGGCCACCACGCTGCCCCACTCGGCCAGGGCATCGGTCTTCTTCGCCGCCTGCAGCATGCGGTGGAAGCTCATGGCGCTGATGTCCAGCGTTTGTTTGTACCACTCGTAATTGAGGTCGTCGTAGCCTTTGCCCTTGCGCACGTTGGGGCTCATGCCGATGCTGTGCAGCACCAGGTCGATCGGGCCGCCCAGCTTCTCCATGCTCTCGGTGAAGAGGTGCTCCAGGTCCTCGTCCTTGGTGGCGTCCGCAGGGATGATCGGCGCATGCACCGCCTCGGCCAACTTGTTGATCTCGCCCATGCGCATGGCCACCGGCGCGTTGGTGAGCACGATCGAGGCCCCTTCGGCATGGGCCAGCTCGGCCACCTTCCAAGCGATGCTCTGGTCGTTGAGGGCACCGGAGA
Source organism: Flavobacteriales bacterium (assembly GCA_034002325.1). GTDB lineage: Bacteria > Bacteroidota > Bacteroidia > Flavobacteriales_F > PHOS-HE28 > PHOS-HE28. The sequence continues at coordinate 5,228 of JAVFAQ010000196.1, forward strand.
TGATGCCGCGCTTGCCTTTCAGAAGTCCATGTGCCATGGCGTGCGTGGGTTTGCGGCCGAAGATAGACGCTGCGCGGCACGTGGTCGCGATGCGGGCGCCAGGCCATGGCCCGTACGGCCGTTCCGCACATCGCTCGGGCCGAGGCGTGGCAGGTGTTGGCGATCAACCCCTTACATTGGTCCTTTCCATCGTTCCCCACTGCCCATGCCCCACCTGCCTTCCCTCGCGGCGATCGCCATCGTCGTACTGGCCCAAGCGCCCGCCAAGGCCCAGGACAGCCTCGCCGTCCAGGCCTGGCTCCATGCCCACCAGGCCGCCCTGGGCCTCACCGATCGCGATCTGCGCGAATGGACCGTGACCGGTTCCACCACCGACAAGAAGGGCGTGACCTACCTCTACATCCGCCAGCGGGCCCATGGGCTGCCGGTGGAAGGCGCCGTGGCCAACTTCGCCGTGCGCCACGGGCAAGTGGTGCATGCGGGCCACCGCCTCCAGGCCGATGTGCATGCCCGGGCACCCATGCCGGCGCCGGGGCTTTCCGCGGAACAGGCCCTGCGCCACGCCGCCGCCGGCCTGGAACTGGAGCCGGGCCGGGTGGACGTGGTGGAGCGCCGCACGGACCGCGACCTGGTGCTGGCAGCGGGCATCTCCCGGGACCCGGTCCCCGCGCGCCTCATCCACCAAGTGACGGCCGATGGCCGCATCGCCCTCGCCTGGGACCTCACCGTCCGATCGGCCAACACCCCCAACTGGTGGCATGTGGCCGTTGACGCGCACACCGGGGCCATCGTTCGGCTGGTGGACCACGTGACCACCTGCCACCACGCGCCGGGGGCCTTCGGCCGGCCGAACAGCGCCATGGACGACCTCGCCCGGGCGCCGCAGGGCATGGGCGGTGGCGGTGAGGGCAGCGGCTACCGCGTGTACGCGTTCCCCGCCGAGAGCCCCTCGCACGGGCC
>JAVFAQ010000197.1:0-6160 GCA_034002325.1 Flavobacteriales bacterium
ATGCAGTGCAATGCCCACACCTGGGATGAAGGTATGGCGCAGGAAGAGGAACTGCCCGAACTGTTCGTTGCGGATGACCAGATCGTTGTTGAAGGTCGGGTCCAAGGAGCCATCGGCGAACATGCGCACACAGTGGAGCGTGTCCGGTGTGGTGAACTCCGTCTTGAAGAGACCCGTAGCCAACAATCGGCCATCCTCGAGCACGGTGATCGCCTGGCATTCTCCCCAGGAAATGCCGGCCGTAAAGGATGTATCCAAACTACCATCTGCATGTACGCGAAAAAGAGCGTTGGGCTTGGGCACACCCTCCCATGAAGTGGCCGCCCCACTGAGCAGGAACTTCCCATCGGGCTGCGGCACGATCAAATAGATGGCCCCGTTGCCCCAGCGCGGTCGCCGGGTCAGGTCCAGGGTGCCATCGTTGTTGAACCAGATCATGTGGTAGGCCCCCCCCAGCCGCTGTCCGGCACGTTCACCGTATGGCTGCCGGTGATCACAATGGAGCCATCAGGGTACACATGGTAGTCGCCGCCTTGGAAGGAGGAGAAATAAGGTGAATTGTTCAGATGTTGGAACGTCTGATCAAGCAGGTCTTCTGGAGTGAGCCTCCTAATGGTCTGGGCCGTTGACACATAATAACGATCCTCCCATGGTGTGATCTTGCCTCCCCCCGCTCCTACGTACGGATAATCCAGATCCCGAGAACCATCGGGATGCAAACGCGCGATGTATTGGGTGATCCCTTGGGGGAAGCGCATATTCCCAGACACGAGGAGTTTGCCATCAGGCATCAATGCGATGGAACTGGCATAAATCTCTTCAATGGTGGTCCTGAACGACAGATCCAGATCGAACGGCTGCTGCGCAACGGCCGTGGCGGCCCCCAGGAGGAGGGCCGCCACGGTGTTGATGCGTTTGTTGCGCAGAATGCTCACGGCTGCACGATGAGTTTCTCGGTGGCCAGGATAGGCCGCCATACGCAGTTCAGTATTGGTGGACACGGTGGACACGGTACGCGGCTCTCCATAGCGGCAAGGTAATTCCTCATGCCCGCCTGCCTACCGGACAGGCAGGCCTGCCTGTCCGGTAGGCAGGCGCGGTGGCCACCGTTGCCTGGGCCTATTGCACCACCACCCGTTGCGCGGCCCGCCCTCATTCCCGCCCCCTCATCCGCTCCTCCGCCAGCACGGCGCCCACAGCCCCCATGGCGGGGGCCAGCATCATGCCCAGCAGCGGCAATTTCATCAGCAGGCTGAAGAGCGCCCCGTTGGCCAGCACCGCGCCCATGCGGTCGTTCACCGCGCTCACGCTCTCGCGCACGCGCAGGCGGCGCCGCTCCATGATGTAGTCGAACATGGAGAAGCCGTAGAAGTAGGCCGACACCAGGAACATGAGCACGGCGGTGAGCGGCGCCAGCAGCGGCACCACCAGGGTGAGCGCCCATAAGGCGATGGTGGCCAACACCTCCAGGAAGCCGTTGCGCAGGGCCACCAACGAGCCGCGCAGGGCATCGTGCAGCAGGCGCCCCCAGGAGAAGGGGAAGGTGCGGCCGGTGAGCACTTCCTCGGTGCGCTCGCTGGCGTAGGCCAGCAGGGGCGAGAGCAGCACCAGCACCAGGTACTTGTTCACCTTGAAGAGCAGGTAGGCGATGGCGAGCTTGAGCAGCACCACGGTGAGCAGTTCGCGTGCGCCGTTGACCCAGGCCTTCACGCTGTCCCACAGGCCCTGGTCCGCCGCCGGGCCCACGCCCAGGTCCAGGTGGCCGGCCAGCCAGGCGCTGAGCTGCTCCACGGGCGCGTGCAGCAGGGCGAAGACCCCGAAGGCGATGGCCGCCCACAGCAGGGCGGGCAGCAGCAGCAGCCAGCCCATGCCGTGGCGCAGGGCGAAGCGCAGGGCCGCCATGAAGCCGTTGAGGCCGGCGCCCGCATCACGCAGGAAGCTCATGCCGGTGAAGGTAGGCGCCGCCCGCAGGCCGGGCGGCACCGTTCATGGAAATGTCCGGGCGCTCAGAACTGGAAGCTGATCCCCGCGCTGGGCAGCAGCGGCAGCTGGTCCACCCGCTCGAAGCGCACCCGGTCGAAGTAGAAGATGTTCTGGCGGTCGTAGGCGTTGGTCACGCTCAGGTCCAGCTCCAGGGTCTTGTGCTCGTCGAACTTCCAGATCTTGGTGATGCCGGCGTCCATGCGGTGGTAATCGGGCAGGCGGCCCTGGTTGAGGGGGCCGAAGATGGTGGCCAGGTCGGCGTTGCTGGTGAGCAGGTCGGTGTTGATGTCGCCGTCGAAGGGCACGGCCCCGTAGAAGCCGGCGGTCTGCGTGAAGGGGAAGCCCGAGCCGTAGTTCCACCGCACGCTGGCGCGCCAGGAGTTGAACTTGCCGAAGTTGTGGCTCACCAGCAGGTTCACGTTGTGGCGGCGGTCCCAGATGGGGTTGTACTCCTGGATGCCGTCATAGCGGTCCACGAAGGTGTGGCTGTACACGGCCCAGATGAAGGTCTGGCCCTTCTCGTACTTCAGCTGCAGGTCGGCCCCGTACGCGCGGCCGGTCTCCATGATGAAGTCCTTCTTGAGCTCGTCCGGCTCGTCGGCGAACTCGGGGGTGTCGTTGAAGAGCTTGTTGCGGTTCAGGTTGGTCACCTGGCGGAAGTCCTTGAAGTAGACCTCGAAGTTGGCCGTGAGGTGGCGCCCCAGGTCATACTCCACGCCGGCCACGTAATGGTTGGCGCGCTGCAGGGGGTCCTTCACCTCGCGGGTGGAGCCGTCGCGCAGGGCGATGGTGCGGGGCAGGTCCTCGGGCGAGGCCAGGAAACCGTAGAAGAGGTTCACCACGTCGCGGTCGCTGTTGGCGGCCACTAAGTTCTGGCTGTAGCGACCGGCGGCCAGCTTGAAGCGCAGGTCGTCGGTGATGTTCCATTTGAAGCCGATGCGCGGCTCGATGCTGGCCACCGAGAGCGAGGCGTAGTAGTGCAGGCGGATGCCGGGGTCGATCACCACCTTGTGGAGGTTCTTGCGGTAGTTGAAGTAGCCGGCGATCTCGGTGGTGTTCTCCTCCTGCTCGTAGCGGCGGCCCAGCTGGTTGAAGAACCGGAAGTTGGTGCGGAAGCCCAGGAACTCCACGCCGTAGCGGGCCTCGTCCTCGCCGTTGAAGAGCTTGAAGTTGAGCCCGCCGTTGAAGCCGCTGATCTCGCTGGTGCGCGGGTCGAGGTCGGCCTCGGCCATCTCGATGCGGTAGTTGCTCAGCGCCAGGCCCCCGTCGATGAGCACCGCGCTGCCCGCGGGCACCAGCACGAAGTTGGTGCCGGCCCCCCAGTTGTTCCAGCCCAGGTCGCTCACCCCGCGGTACTTCACGCCGTCGCTGAAGTTGAAGCCGAAGAGGTTGAACTTGCTGCCGTTGGCGCTGTTGAAGCTCACCTTGCCGTAGAGGTCGGTGAAGGTGAAGGGCAGCCCGGCGGTGTCCACGAAGGTGTACAGGGCGCGGCTGCTCTGGTCCAGGTAGCTGTGGCGCGCGTTGAGCAGGAAGCTGCTGCTGCCGGCGCCGGGCTCGGGCTGCTTGCGGATGGGCCCTTCCAGCAGGGCCTTGGCGGCGAAGGTGCTGGCGCCCACCTTGCCGCTCAGGCGCGTCTTGTTGCCGTCGCGCGTGGTGATGTCCATCACCGAGCTGATCCGCCCGCCATGCTCGGCGTTGAAGCCTGCGGTGTGGATGTCGGCGTTGCGGATGATGTCGTTGTCGAACACGCTGAACAGGCCGATGCTGTGGAAGGGATTGTACAGCACCATGCCGTCGAGCATCATCTTGTTCATGATGGGCGAGCCCCCGCGCACATAGAGCTGCCCGCCCTGGTCGCCGGTGAAGATCACCCCGGGCACCACTTGCAGGTACTGCGCCAGGTCCGCCGAGCCGCCCACCGCCGGCAGGCGCTCGATCTGGCGCGGGGTGAGCTTGGTGAGGCCCATCTGCACCTGGCTCCGGGCCTCCTGCTTCACGCCGCTCACCTCGAACTCGCGCATCTCGATGGCCCGCTTGCTGATGAGCAACTGCTCGGTGACGATCTGGTCGCGCGCCACGGTCACCGCCCGCTCCAGGGTGTCGTACCCCAGGTAGGTCACCGTCAGGGTGTACGTGCCCGGGGCCAGCCGGCTGATGGAGTAGTAGCCGTTCACGTCGGTGGCGGCGCCCAAGGTGGTGCCCTTGAGCACCACGTTGGTGAAGATCACCGGCTCGCCCGTGGCCTTGTCGTACACGAAGCCCCGGATGGTGCCCGTGCCGCTCTGCGCCCACAGCGCGGCGGGCAGGAGCATGGCCGAAAGAAGAATGAGCGCGCTGCGCCAGGTGCGGTTCCGGTTCACCATTTCAGGGTTGTCCTTGCAGGGGCGCCAAATGTACGGGGAGCCGCCCCTTGCGGCACCACCGTTGCCCGAAGCGCACCCACCGCCGCCCGCCCGGCCCCGCGCCGAAGTACTTTCGCCGCCATGGCGGGCAACACCTTCGGGAAATGCTTCCGGCTCACCACCTTCGGCGAGAGCCATGGCGCGGCCATCGGCGGAACGGTCGACGGATGCCCGGCGGGCCTGCCGCTGGACCCGATCGCCGTGCAGCACGAGCTGGACCGCCGCCGCCCGGGGTCCACCCCCCTGGGCACCGCGCGCACCGAGGGCGACCGCGTGGAATGGCTCAGCGGCCTGCTGCCCGCACCGGACCGGCCCGGGCACCTCATCACCCTGGGCACGCCCATCGGCTTCATCATCCGCAACCACGACCACCGCAGCACCGATTACGACCACCTCAAGGAGGTGTACCGCCCCGGCCACGCCGACCTCGCCTGGGAGCGGAAGTACGGCGTGCGCGACCATCGCGGGGGCGGGCGCAGCAGCGCGCGCGAGACCGCGTGCCGCGTGGTGGGCGGCGCCATCGCCCGGCAATTGCTCGCCACTGCGGGCGTGCGCGTGCAGGCCTACGTGCGCCAGGTGGGCGAGGCGGTGATGCCCGAGCGCGACGACCTGCCCCTGGCGGCCGCTTGGGACCACCCCGTGCGCTGCCCCGACCCCGAGGCGGCCGCGCACATGGCCCGGCTCATCGAACAGGCGCGCGCCGAGGGCGATTCCCTGGGCGGCGTGGTGGCCTGCCGCGTCCACGGCGTGCCGGCCGGCTGGGGCGAGCCCGTGTTCGACCGCCTGGACGCCGACCTGGCCCGGGCCATGCTCTCGATCAACGCATCCAAAGGCTTCCAGATGGGCAGCGGCTACCGCGCGGCGGCCATGCGCGGCTCGGCGCACAACGACCCGATCGCCCCGGGGCCGGCCACCGGGGCCACCAACAGCGGCGGCACCCTGGGCGGGATCAGCACGGGCGACCTGCTCCATTTCGACGTGGCCTTCAAGCCGCCCAGCACCATCGCCAAGGCCCAGCGCACCATCGATCGGCAGGGGCGGCCGGTGGTGCTGGAGGCCCGGGGCCGGCATGACCCCTGCGTGGCGCCGCGCGCCGTGCCCATCGTGGAGGCCATGGCCTGCCTGGTGCTGGCGGACCACATGCTGCGGCAACGCAGCGCCCGCGTGTGAGCGCCGGGCCGCCTCACAGCGCGGCGGCCACCGTCTCCAGGCCGATGCCCCGCGATCCCTTCACCAGCACCAGATGGCCGCTCAGGGGCCGGCCCGCCAAGTGTTCCAGCAGGTGCGCCCCGTCCGGCCAATGGGCCGCCGGTGGCGCCGCAGCGGCGAACTCCCGGCCCACGAACCAGGCCGCCACGCCCAGCTCCGCGGCCAGCTCCACGATCCGCCGGTGCTCCGCCGCGCTGCTCGCGCCCAGCTCCAGCATGTCGCCCAGGATCGCGCGTTTGGGCCGGTCACCGGGCATCGCCGCGAAGTTGCGCAGCGCCACGGCCATGCTCGAGGGGTTGGCGTTGTAGGCGTCGAGCACCAGGTGGTTGCGGCCGGAATCCTTGAACTGCGAACGGTTGTTGCCCGGCTCGTAAGCCGCCAAGGCGTGCGCCATGGCGGTGTCCGGCACGTGGAAATGACGGCCCACGGCGATCGCCGCCAGGGCGTTCGGCAGGTTGTAGGCGCCCACCAGCCGGGTGGCCACCCGGTGGTCCAGGCCATCGGCGCCCACGAACATCAGCTCCAGGAAGGCATCGTGCCCGGTGGCCGCCCCGCGCACATCGGCC
>JAVFAQ010000198.1:0-6105 GCA_034002325.1 Flavobacteriales bacterium
TCCCCTGCTCATACGGCAGGTACGGCGCGTGGAACAAACTCGTGTCCCACCGGATCGTCATCGGTGGCACCCAGTTGATGGCCTCGATCGTGTTGTAAGTATTGAATTCTGGATACCACGAGTACGGCCAAGCCACGGTCTTCGTTGAATCCCAATGTGCATTCCGGGTAAAAACATGGAAGGCACCATCGCCCATCGGCACCGCTCCTTCCCCCAGCTCGTAATCCACATTGCCACTAGAGGTCATGGTGGCCGTGGTATCATAGATGAACCATAGCGTATCCCTGGCCCCGCTGCCATCTTCAAAGGCCAGATGGAAGCGCCACGTGGGTTGGGCGTGGGTGGCCAGCATACCCAGCCATGCTACGCTTGTGAGCAACGTGAGGCGGAGTGCAGTGGTGCGCATGGTGCGGCCTTTAGGTGTAAGACGCAAGTGGTCCGGGAACGCTGCCTGAAGGTACTGTTTCACTTTCCGAACGCATCACACCTTGATGAACTTGCCATGGTACCGGATGCCGTCCATGGCCATTGCAAGGATGGTATAACTGCCTGCGGGCAGGTGCCCCACATCGGTGGTGGACGATGGCGGTTCGCCGGTCCGGGCCACGGCCCAGCCGGCCACGCAAAGGGCCGGCCACCTTGCGGCGACCGGCCCGAATGCCTTCCCTCCACGGGCTACTCGCCCAATGTCCGTTTCACTTCCTCGATGGTGAAGGCCTCGACCATGTCGCCCACCTTGATGTCGTTGAAGTTCTTGATCGAGAGGCCGCACTCGTAGCCGTGGCCCACCTCCTTCACGTCGTCCTTGAAGCGCTTGAGTTCGTTGAGGTCGCCGGTGTACACCACGATGCCGTCGCGGATCAGGCGCACCTTGTTCTTGCGCTCGATCTTGCCGTCGAGCACGTAGCAGCCGGCCACGGTGCCCACCTTGCTGATGCGGAAGGTCTCGCGCACCTCGGCGGTACCGGTGATCTTCTCCACCTCCTTGGGGGCGAGCATGCCTTCCATGGCCTGCTTCACCTCTTCGATGGCGTCGTAGATGATGGAGTACAGGCGGATGTCGATCTCCTCGTTCTCGGCCAGCTTGCGCGCGCCCGGCGTGGGCCGCACCTGGAAGCCGATGATGATGGCGTTGGAGGCGGTGGCCAGCAGCACGTCGCTCTCGGCGATGGGCCCCACGGCGCGGTGGATGACGTTGACCTTGATGCTCTCGGTGGTGAGCTTCAGCAGCGAGTCGGTGAGGGCTTCCACCGAGCCGTCCACGTCGCCCTTCACGATCAGGTTCAGCTCCTTGAAGTCGCCGATCGCCAGGCGTCGGCCGATCTCGTCCAGGGTGATGTGCTTGTGGGTGCGGATGCCCTGCTCGCGCTGCAGCTGCTGGCGGCGGGTGGCGATGGCGCGGGCGTCGCGCTCGTCCTCGAACACCTGGAAGGTGTCGCCGGCGTTGGGCGCACCGTCCAGGCCGAGGATGGACACGGGCGCGGAGGGCGGCGCCTGGTCCACGGCCTGGCCGCGCTCGTTGAACATGTTGCGCACGCGGCCGCTGAACTGGCCGGCCAGGATGATGTCGCCCTTGCGCAGGGTGCCGGAGTCCACCAGCAGGGTGGTCACGTAGCCGCGGCCCTGCTCCAGGGTGCTCTCGATCACCACGCCATGGGCGCGCTTGCCGGGGTCGGCCTTGAGGTCCAGCAGGTCCGCCTCGAGCAGCACCTTTTCCAGCAGCTGGTCCATGCCGGTGCCCTTCTTGGCGCTGATCTCCTGGCTCTGGAACTTGCCGCCCCACTCCTCCACCAGGATGTTCATCTGGGAGAGCTCCTCGCGGATCTTGTCCGCGTTGGCGTCCTCCTTGTCGATCTTGTTGAAGGCGAACACCATGGGCACGTTGGCGGCCTGGGCGTGGTTGATGGCCTCGCGGGTCTGGGGCATCACGCTGTCGTCGGCGGCGATCACGATGATGGCGATGTCCGTGACCTGGGCGCCGCGGGCACGCATGGCGGTGAAGGCCTCGTGGCCGGGGGTGTCCAGGAAGGTGATCTTCTTGCCGCCCTCGAGGGTGACGCTGTACGCGCCGATGTGCTGGGTGATGCCACCGGCCTCGCCGGCGATGACGTTGGCCTTGCGGACATGGTCCAGCAGGGAGGTCTTGCCGTGGTCCACGTGGCCCATGACGGTGACGATGGGCGGGCGGGGCACCACGCGGGCGGGGTCGTCCTCGTCCTGTTGGATGTTCTCCTGCACGTCGGCGCCCACGAACTCCACCTTGAAGCCGTACTCCTCGGCGATCACCGAGAGGGTCTCGGCATCGAGGCGCTGGTTGATGCTCACCATCATGCCCAGGCTGAAGCAGGCCTTGATGATGTCGGTGACGGGCACGCCCACCATGGAGGCGAGCTCGCTGGCGGTGACGAACTCGGTGACCTGGATGGTCTTGCCGGCGAGTTCGCGTGCGGCCTGTTCCTCTTCGAACCGTTGGTAGCGCGCATCGCGTTTTTCGCGGCGCAAGCGGGCGCCCTTGCCGCGACCGGAGCCGGTGAGGCGGGCGAGGGTCTCGCTCACCTTGCGCTTCACGGCGTTCTCGTCGAGCTCGCCGGGGCGGCCGCTGGGGGTGGCGCTGCGCTCCTGCTGCACGGCGCGGTCGATGTTCACCGGGCCGGGCTTGACGATGCGTTTGCGGCGGCCGCGGCGGTCCTCGGCGCTGCCCCGGTCGCTGGGCTTGCGCTCGCGCGGCGGGGGCAGTTCGATCTTGCCCAGGGTCTTGGGACCGGCGAGCTTTTCCACCTTCACACGGATGGTCTCGGGCTCGGTGGGCTTGGCCGGGGGCGGGGTGGCCGGGGCCGCGGGCGGGGCCCCGGCGGCCGGGGCGGCCGGCGGCGGGGTGGCCGGCTCGGCAGGCGGTACGGCCGGTGGCTCGGGCGCCTTGGGCTTCTTGTCCAGGTCGATGCGGCTCACCACCTTCACCTCGGGCTTGGCGGCGCGGGCGCGGATCACCTCGGGCTCGGGGGGCGCGGGCGCGGGCGCCTGCCTGTCCGGCAGGCGGGCGGGCGGGGCCTCGGGGGCCGGCGGCGCCTCCTCGGCCGGGGCCGGCTCCTCCTCCACGATGGAGATGGTCTCGCGCTCCTGGCGCTGCTGCACCACTTTGCGGCTCTTCTGCTTGATCTCCTTGTCCTTGCCGAACTCCGCCTGGAGCAGGGCGTACATCTCGGAGGTGATCTTGGCGTTGGGGCTCACGGGCACGTCATGCCCCTTGGTGCCCAGGAATTCCGCCACCGTGCCCACGGCCAGGTTGAACTCCGTGGCCGCCTTCTTCAGTCGTATGCCCTTATCGGTCGCTTCGCTCATGCAATGGTCATTGTCCGCGGGTCCCGGCCTCAGGCCTCGAGCTCGGCGCGCAGGATGCGGATCACTTCGTTGATGGTCTCTTCCTCCAGGTCGGTGCGGCGCGCCAGCTCGTCCGCCGGGATGTCCAGCACGCTGCGGGCCGTGTCGCAGCCGATGTCCTTGAGCACGTTGATGATCCAGCCGTCGATCTCGTCGGAGAACTCGTCCAGGCTCACGTCGTCGGTCACCTCGTCGGTCTCGCGGTACACGTCGATCTCGAAGCCGGTGAGCTTGCCGGCGAGCTTGATGTTGTGCCCGCCCCTGCCGATGGCCAGGGCCACCTGGTCGGGCTTCATGTACACCTCGGCGCGCTTGTGCTCGTGGTCCAGCTTGATGTCGCCCACCTTGGCCGGGCTCAGCGCGCGCTGGATCAGCAGCTGGTCGTTGGCGGTGTAGTTGATCACGTCGATGTTCTCGTTGCGCAGCTCGCGCACGATGCCGTGGATGCGGCTGCCCTTCATGCCCACGCAGGCGCCCACCGGGTCGATGCGGTCGTCATAGCTCTCCACGGCCACCTTGGCGCGCTCGCCGGGCTCGCGCACGATGCGCTTGATGGTGATCAGGCCGTCGGCCACTTCGGGCACCTCCTGCTCGAAGAGCTTTTCGAGGAACTCCGGCGCGGTGCGGCTGAGCACCACCACGGGGGTGGTGTTGTTGCGCATCTCCACCTTGGCCACCACGGCACGCACGGTGTCGCCCTTCTTGAAGAAATCGCTCTTGATCTGGTCTTCCTTGGGCAGCACCAGCTCGTTGCCCTCATCGTCCAGGATCAGGGTCTCGCGCTTCCATACCTGGTACACCTCGCCGGTGATGATCTCGCCCACGCGCTCCTTGTACTTGTTGTAGAGGTGGTCCTTCTCCAGCTCCAGGATGCGGCTCTGGAGGTTCTGCTTGAGCGAGAGGATGTTGCGCCGGCCGAAGTCCTCGATCTTCACCTCCTGGCTCACCTCCTCGCCCACGGTGAAGTCCGGGTCGATCTTGCGGGCCTCGCTCAGCTCGATGTCCAGGTTGTCGTCCTCGCTGAAGCCGTCCTCCACGATCGTGCGGTTGAGCCAGATCTCCAGGTCGCCCTTGTCGGGGTTGATGATGATGTCCACATTGGCCTCCTCGCCGAACCGCCTCTTCACCACGCCGCGGAAGACATCCTCCAGGATGCCGAGCATGGTCACACGGTCGATGTTCTTGAGGTCCTTGAACTCGCTGAAGGATTCGATGAGTCGTACGGTGCTCATGGCACGGTCAATTGAACTTGATGGTTGCTTTGGTGTGTTGCACCTGGTCCAGGGGCACCGTGGTCACCTCCTGGTCCAGTTTGGCGGGCCGGCCCTTGACTTTCGCGGGGTGCTCGATCCGCAGGCCCAGGGCGCCCTCGCCGTAGGTGGCGAGCTCGCCGCGCAGGCTGCGGCCGTCGGTGAGCTGCACGTCCACGTGGCGGCCCAGGTGCTTGTGGTACTGGCGCTCCACCTTGAAGGGGCGGCCGGCACCGGGGCTGCCGAGCTGCACCTCGATGTCGTCCGCAGCGGCGCCCAGCTCTTCGCGCACGGCCCGGTTCAGCGCGGCCAGCTCGTTGATGGTGATGGCCCCTTCGTCGTCCACCTCCACCACGAGCTTGCCGGGGGTCAGCGCCACGTCCACGATGAAGCGGGTGGTGCCCTCCATGTGCCGCAAAAGCACGTCACGGACCTGTTGCTCGGTGATCATCTTCCTCGTTGACAGGGGGTAACAAAAAAGAGGGGGGTCCCCTCTTCCTCGCCTTCCACCGTCTGTCGGGTGCAAATGTACGGCTTCCGGCGGCATTTTCCACGGGCACACGGGCGGGCGGTTCCTTGGTTGCATCGAAACGCAGGGGGACCCGGCCTGCCCCGCCCGGCGGTCGTTCGTCGCTGCGCCTCACTCGCGCACGTACACCCGCTTCACGCGCGGGGCGATGCCGGTGAGCACTTCGTAGGGAATGGTGCCGAGCTGGCGGGCCAGTTCCTGCACGGGCTGCTCCGGGCCGATGACCCAGGCGGGGTCGCCGATGGCGCAGGGAATGCCGGTCACGTCCACCATCACCATGTCCATGCACACGTGGCCCACGATGGGCGCGCGGCGGCCATGCAGCCAGGCGGCCCCCGTGCCGTGGCCCAGCCGGCGCGAGAGGCCGTCGGCATAGCCGATGGGCAGCGTGGCGATGGTGCGGTCCGTGGTGGCGGGGTCGCGGTGGCCGTACCCGATGCCCTCGCCGGCGGGCACCGTGCGCAGCTGGGCCACGGGCGTGCGCAGCGAGGCGGCCGGACGCAGGCGGGCGGTCTCCTGCGCGTCGTGCCCCACCCCGTGCAGCCCGATGCCGATGCGCACCATGTCCAGGTGCGCCTCGGGGAAGCGGCTCACGGCGGCGCTGTTGGCGATGTGGCGCAGCGGGCGGTGGCCCAGCACGGCGGTGATGGCGTCGGCCATGCGCCCGTACCGCGCGATCTGCTCGCGGGTGAAGGCGTCCATGGCGGGGTCCTCACTGGCCGCCAGGTGGGAGAAGATCGATGCCACCCGCAGCCGGGGCGCCCGCCGCAGGGCCTCGACCAGGTGGGGCAGGTCGGCCTCGCCGAAGCCCAGCCGGTGCATGCCGGTGTCCAGCTCGATGTGTACGGCCGGGGCACCGGGGTGCAGGCGTGCATGCTCCACGGCCTCGGCCAGCGAGCGGGCGTCGTACACCTCGGGCTCCAGGGCGAAACGGTGCAGGGTGCCGGG
>JAVFAQ010000199.1:0-6080 GCA_034002325.1 Flavobacteriales bacterium
TATTCCACCCGGCCCGCCAGCACGTTGGCCAAGGTGCTCTTGCCCGAGCCGTTGGGCCCCCTGATGGCATGCACTTCACCCGGGCGTACTACCCGCGAAAGGCCCTTGAGGATGTCCTTGCCTTCGATCGAGGCATGGAGGTTCGCTATCTTCAACATGATGGTCGACCGCCTTATTTAGAATCGTTCTAAAGACCGGTCCGGGGCAAAGGTAAGCCCTGCTGGCGGGGGTTCCAAGGCGGTGGGTGTTCCGGCGGACCATGAGCGGGCACCGCTGCCTCGACCCTCCGGCGGCCGTTCCACCGGTCCCCGGACGCCTGCACCGGCCGCGCGCCCGTCATGCCCGTGCGACCGGGCTTACCGCCCCCGGCGCGAAGGCTTACCTTGCTTGCTTCGATCGGGCCCGTGATGCGTACCCTCATCGTGATCGCCGTGATGGCCGGCACACTGCTGCCGCTGCGGGCCGGCGCGCACGGGCACCACACGGTGACCTTCACCGAGAACCGGGGCCAGTGGCCCGCGCAAGTGCTCTATCGCGCCTTGGTGCCCGATGGCGTGGTGTTCGTGGAGGCCGATGCGCTCACCTTCGTGCAGTACGCCGACCTGCCCCTGCAGGCCCACGGCGGTGGTCACGTCCCGGCCGGGCCGCCCCGTGCCCATGCCTACCGCGTGCATTTCGTGGGCGGAAGGGCCACGGCCCACCAGGGCGAACGCACGGCCGCCCACTACGAGAACCACTTCATCGGCAACGATCCCGATCACTGGGGCACGGGCTGCGCGGTGCATGGCGCGGTGCGGTTGAAGGACGTGTGGCCGGGGATCGACATGCGATTGGACGGCGCGCACGGCCTGAAGTACGACCTGATCGTGGCGCCGGGCGCCGACCCCGCCGCCATCGCCCTGCGTTATGCGGGGCACCTTCGTGTGGAAACGGCCGCTGAGGAGCTGCATGTGCATCTCACCACCGGCATGGTGTTCGAGGAGGCGCCCGTGGTTTTCCATGCCGAAGGCCGCGACACCGTGCCCGCCCGGTACCGGCTGGAGGGCGACGTGCTCACCTTCATGCTGGGCCCCGGCCACGACCCCGCGCGCACCCTGGTGATCGATCCGGTGCTCACCTTCAGCAGCTTCAGCGGCAGCACGGCCAACAACTTCGGCTTCACCGCCACCTACGATGCCGAGGGGCACCTCTATGGCGGCGGCATCGTCTTCGGGCCGGGCTACCCGGTTACCCTGGGCGCCTACGACCCCACCTTCAACAGCGGCATAGTGGACGTGGGCGTGAGCAAGTGGAGCCCCGACGGCAGCACGTTGGTGTGGAGCACCTACTTCGGCGGGCAGGGCGCCGATGCCCCGCACAGCATGGTGGTGAACGCGGACAACGAACTGTTCGTCTTCGGCAGCACGGGCTCCTCCGACCTGCCCATCACGCCCGGCTGCCATGACGCCACCTTCAACGGCGGCCCGCCCGTGGGCTTCGCCGGCGGCTACGGCTTCACTTTCGCCAACGGCAGCGACGGCTTCATCGCCCGCTTCAGCGCCGACGCCACCGTGCTGATGGGCAGCACCTACATCGGAGGCAGCGGCACCGACGCCGTGAACAACAGCCCGCTGAGCCACAACTACGGCGATCCCTTCCGCGGTGAAGTGGCGCTGGACCCCGCCGGCGACCCCGTGGTGGCCACCTGCACCAACAGCCCCGACATGCCCGTTACGCCCGGTGCCCCACAGCCCATGCACGGTGGCGCCATGGACGGCTACGTGTTCCGCATGGACGCCGCCCTCACCACCCTGATGTGGGCCACCTTCCGCGGCGGCAGCGACGACGACACCGCCAACGGCGTGCAGTTCAACAGCAGCGGCCAGGTGTACGTGGCCGGCGGCACCCGCAGCGCCGACATGCCCATGGCCGGCGACCCGTGGCAGCCCGCCCACGCCGGCCATACCGACGGCTACGTGGCCCGGTACGCCCCCGGCGGCGCCCTGCTGGCGGCCACCCACCTGGGCACCCCGCAGTACGACCAGGCCTTCTTCGTGCAGGTGGACGTGCAGGACGACGTGTACGTGGTGGGGCAGACCTACGGCGACTACCCGGTCACCCCCGGCGTGTACGCCAACCCCGGCAGCGGCGTGTTCATCCACAAACTGGCACCGGACCTGGGCGCCTCCGTGTGGAGCACCCGCATCGGCAACGGCGACTGGGACCAGGACCTCTCGCCCTCGGCCTTCCTGGTGAGCGATTGCGGGCAGATCTACTTCAGCGGATGGGCCGGCACCACCAACAACATGGGCGCGCCGCAGAGCAGCACCACCAACGGCCTGCCCATCACCACGGGCGCCTTCCAGAGCAGCACCGACGGCAGCGACTTCTACCTGATGGTGCTGGAACCCGATGCCGCCGCGCTGAACTACGGCAGCTACTTCGGCGGCACCTCGGCCGAGCACGTGGACGGCGGCACCTCGCGCTTCGACAAGAACGGCAAGGTGTACCAGGCGGTGTGCGCCGGGTGCGGGGGCGGCAGCTTCCCCACCACGCCCGGGGTGCATGGCCCGGTGAACAACTCCTCGTGCAACCTGGGCGTGTTCAAGTTCGACCTGTTCATGCCGCAGATCGCCATCGCCATCGAGGGCGACGACCAGATCTGCTACCCCGGCGAGGTGAGCTTCACCAACAACAGCACCGGCGGCAACACCTGGGCGTGGGACTTCGGCGACGGCGGCACCAGCACCGAGTTCGAGCCCGCCCACACCTACACCGCGCCCGGCACCTACACGGTGACCCTGGTGATGACCGACCAGTACGGCTGCACCCAGGCCGCCGAGGATTCCATCGTGGTGGAGAGCCTGGGGCCGCCCGTGGCCGTGATCGACCCCGTGCCGCCCACCTGCCCCGGCGTGGGCGTGCAGCTCACCGCCTCCGACGGCACCGCCTGGCAGTGGAGCCCTTCCGCCGGCCTGAGCGACCCCGCGGCCCAGGCCCCGATCGCCACGCCGGACACCACCACCACCTACCAGCTGGTGCTCACCACGCCCTGCGGCACCGACACCGCGTGGGTGGAGGTGACCGTGCATGAGAACCCCGTGCAGACGCTGCCCGACGTGGAGCTCTGCATGGGCGACAGCGTGCAGCTGCAGGCCAGCCAGCCCGGCACCTACCTCTGGTCGCCGGCCGAGGGGCTTTCCGACACGCTGGCCGCCGGCCCCATGGCCGCGCCCGCGGACACCACCACATACGCCGTGCTCATCACCGTGGCGCCGGGCTGCGTGCTCATCGACTCCGTCACCGTGAACGTGGCCCCCGGCCCGCCCCAACCCGCCCTGCAGGACACGGCCGTGTGCATCGGCGGGTCCGTGCAGCTGCATGCCCCCGTGGGCACCGGCCACCAATGGCAGCCCGCGCCCGGCCTCACGGACCTGCTCAGCGGAGCACCCTTCGTGTCGCCGACGGAGGGCACCACCTACGTCGTGACGGTGACCAACGTGTGCGGCCAGATGCAGGACAGCGCCCACGTGGCGGTGATCGTGCCCCAGGCCATGGCCTGGCCCGATACGCTCGCCTGCCCCGGCCAGCCCGTGCAGCTGCATGCCGGCGGCGCCATCAGCTATGCGTGGGCACCCGTCGCCGGGCTGGACGACCCCCAGAGCGCGGACCCCATCGCCACGGTATGGACGCCCACCACCTTCACGGTGACCGGCACGGACGAATGGGGATGCACGGACACGGCATCGGTGCACATCAGCCTGCGGCCTGCGCCATTTCTTGACGTAGTGGACGAGCTGGTGGTGGACTTCGGCGACCCGGCCCCGCTCACCGCATACGGCGACGGCAGTTTCCTGTGGACACCGCCCACCGGCCTGGCCTGCGACACCTGCGCCGCCACCACGGCCCTGGCGATGGAGGGCACCACCATCTACACCGTGACCATCACCGACGCGTACGGATGCACTTCGAGCGCGCCGGTGCGCATCATCGTGACGGGCAGCCTGTACGTGCCCAACACCTTCACGCCGAACGCCGACGGGACCAACGACCTGTTCGGTGCGCTGGGGCGCGAGATGGACTGGTTCCGCATGCGGATCCATGACCGGTGGGGCGTGGAGGTGTTCCGCACCGAGAGCCTGGACGGCCGGTGGGACGGCACGCACAACGGGCAGGAACTGCCGATCGGGGTGTACGTGTGGACGATCGAGGCGCAGGAGCTGGCGGGGCGGCGGCACGAACGGGTCGGGCACGTGACCCTGCTGCGCTAACGGGGCAGGTAGGCCGCGGGGTCCAGGTCCATCCACCGCATGGCGGCCCCGCCCAGCAGCAGGGCCTTGGTGGCGTCATCGAACGGCATACCGCGGATGAGCGCGCCGGGCTGCAGCTCGCCCAGGGGGAAGGGATAGTCCGTGCCCAGCGCCACGCGGTCCGCGCCCATCTGGTCCACCACCAGGCGCAAGATGGCGGGGTCGTGTACCAGGGAATCGATCCAGAAGCGGCCCAGGTATTCGCGCGGGTTCACGGGATTGTCCACCGCGCACAGGTCGGGCCGCACCGCGAAGCCGTGCTCGATGCGGCCCAGCGTGGCGGGGAACGACCCGCCGCCATGGGCGAAGGCCACCCGCAGGCGGGGCAGGCGCTCCAGCAGGCCGCTGAAGATCATGGAGGTGATGGCCAGGGCCGTTTCCGCGGGCATGCCCACCAGCCAGGGCGACCAGTACTTGTCCATGCGCTCGGCGCCCATCATGTCCCACGGATGCACGAACACGGCCATGCCCAGCTCTTCACATGCCTCGAAGACGGGGAGCAGGCGGGGCTCGCCGAGGTTGATCCCGTTGACGTGGGTGCCGATCTGGATGCCCGTCAGGCCGATCTCCTTGCACCGTTCCAGCTCGCGCACGGCCAGGTCGGTGTCCTGCATGGGCAGGGTGCCCAGGCCGATGAACCGCGTGGGCCAGCGCTCCACGATGCCGGCGATGTGGTCGTTGAGGAACATGGCCACGTCCAGGGTGTCCTGCGGGCGGGCCCAGTAGCTGAACATCACCGGCACGGTGCTGAGCACCTGCACATGCACGCGGTGGTGGTCGCACTCCGCGATCCGCACCGCCGGGTCCCAGCAATTGGCCTGCACCTCGCGGAAGAACTTGTCGTCCTTCATCATGCGGGCGCATCCGGCGCGGTGGTGGTCCAGGTGGATGAAGCCGCCGTAGCCGAAGCGTTCCGCGAAGCGGGGGATGTGCTCCGGCAGGATGTGCGTGTGGACGTCGACGGTGAGGACCTCGGCCATGGGATCAACTGCGCCGGAACATGGCGTGGTGGCGTGCGGCAACGGCGGCCATGGTCATGTGAAGCGGGGGTCGGCCTCCATCACGTGGCCGCACTGCCGGCAGGTGCGCAGGGCCGCGTTGCCGTAGAAATCGCGGAAGCGCGGCAGGAAGTCCTTCTCGATGTCGTGCAGCACGAAGCGGTACTCGTGCAGCAGGTGGTTGCATTGCTCGCAATACCATTGCAGGCCGTCCTGCAGCTCGCGGTCGGCGCGCTTCACCTCGATCACCAGGCCCACGGTGCCGGGCCCGCGCCGGGGCTGGTGCGGCACCCGGGCCGGCAGCAGGAACATTTCGCCCTGGCGGATCGGGACCGTCACCGCCTGGCCGTCCTCCTGGATCCCCACCTCGATGTCGCCCTCCAGCTGGTAGAACAGCTCCTCGGTCTCGTTCCAGTGATAGTCCTTGCGCGCGTTGGGACCGCCCACGATCATCACGATGTAGTCGCCGGCGTCGGCATAGAGGTTCTTGTTGCCCACGGGCGGCTTCAGCAGGTCGCGGTTCTCCTCGATCCAGCCCTGCAGGTTGAACGGACGTTTGATGGCCATCGGTAGTCGGGGTGTGCGCCCCGAAGGTAATGGACCGGGCCATGGGCGGGATCGATCGGGTCCGCACGCGCACCCCGTCTACCTTTGGCGGCATGGACATCCGGCTGGACGGTGAACGGGCCCTGGTGTGCGGCGCATCGCAGGGCATCGGGCGCGCGGTGGCGATCGCCCTCGCGGGGCTGGGGGCGCAGGTAACGGTGCTGGCGCGCGACCCCGCGAAGCTCGA